>CAYYHN010000492.1:0-4270 GCA_964471245.1 uncultured Rhodothermaceae bacterium
TTTTTGGCGGTGTGACCACCACATCAAAGGTCTCTGCCGGGGCGATCTGGAATTCATCGACCTTTACCGGACGCACGTTTTGACCGTCGGCTTGCACCACGGTCATCGGGAGTTCGGGGATCCGGACGTTGAAGTAGGTCATGGTGGCCGCGTTGACGATGCGCAAGCGGACCCGTTCGCCCGGCTCATACAGCCCCGTCCAGTTGTCCAGCGGTGCCCGTCCATTGCACAGATACGTATAAGTGAACCCTGTGATATCGGCGATGTCTGTGGGCGTCATGCGCATGCCACCCCAGGACCGTCGATCGCGCACCGTGGCACGCCATCCGTCGCGCGAGATGCCATCGACAAAATCAGCGATGGTGCGCTCTTGATAGTTGTAGTACCCGCTGAGCTTCTTCAGCCGCGCGAGGACTTTGTACGGATTCTCGAATGTCCAGTCGGACAACACGATCACGTGCTCACGGTCGTAGCTGACCGGATCTGGGCCCTCGGGGTCGATGACTATGGGGCCGTAGTGTCCGAGCTGCTCTTGTAGCCCGGTATGACTGTGGTACCAATAGGTGCCGTTTTGCCGAACAGGGAAGCGGTAAGTAAATGTGGATTGCGGATCAATACCCGGATAGCTCACCCCGGGCACACCGTCCATCTCGTAGGGCAAGATCAAGCCGTGCCAATGCACGGAAGTGGGTTCATCCAAGCCGTTGTGCACATGGAGCGTGAGATCCTCACCTTCGTGCAGCCGCAATAGCGGTCCGGGCACGCTGCCGTTAAACGCCATCACCCGCGCCTCGCGATCCGCCAGGACCATCGGTTCTTCACGCACCGTTAAATCAATTGGCGTACCTGCAGCACGGCGTTCAATGGACGCAAGGCCTTGGGCTGCGCGCGCATAGTTCGGCCACAGACCCTGCAGCGCAGCCCAACCGCCGAGCGCTGCGAACGACTGTAGAAAGGTGCGGCGGGAAGTGGGTGTGGTCACAGGTCCTCCTTGTGAATTGTTACGTGGGTGGGGTCGTCGTTGTCGTTTGGGCCGCCGCCAAAGGCAGCTGGGTTTGTAGCGTCTGGAGGTCGGCTTCCGTCAGGGTCTCTTGCGCCAACAGCCGTTTTGCGCCGCTCTCCAACACGTCACGACTGGACTTAAGCAACTGCGTGGCATCGTCGAATGCCTGTTGCACCAGCGCGCGCACTGCCTCGTCAATTTTGTCGGCAGTTTCGTTGCTAACGTCGCGTACCTGGGAGGGGGCTCCTTGTGCATCCAGGAACAGCGGCGTGTCGTTCTGATAGACCACGTGTCCTAACGCGGCGTCCATGCCGTAGCGGGTCACCATACTGCGAGCGATGTCGGTGGCTTTCACCAGGTCGTCGGCAGCGCCGGTTGAGAGATGTTCAAACACCAAGTGTTCCGCCGCCCGACCGCCTAACAGCACGGCCATTTTGTGCGCGAGCTCGGTTTGCGTCATTAAGAAGCGATCTTCCGTCGGACGCTGAATGGTGTAACCGAGTGCGCCGATCCCGCGCGGGATAATGGAAATCTTGTGCACTGGATCCGTATCCGGCAGTGCCATGGCGACCAATGCATGGCCCATTTCGTGGTACGCCACGACTTCGCGCTCCTTGGGATTCAACAAGCGATTCTTCTTCTCAAGTCCCGCGACAATGCGTTCGACAGCCCGCGTAAAGTCATCCAAGGTCACCGCCTCCCCGCCCCGTCGTGTAGCGAGCAATGCCGCCTCGTTCACCAGGTTGGCCAGATCGGCGCCGGTAAAACCTGGGGTCAACGCGGCGATCGTCTCGACATCGAGCTCGCTCGCCAGGCGGACTTTCTTCAAGTGGACCTTTAGGATTGCTGCCCGCCCGATTTTGTCCGGACGATCGACCAAGACCTGCCGATCAAAGCGGCCGGCACGCAGCAGCGCCGGATCCAAGATTTCCGGCCGGTTGGTGGCGGCGAGCAACACGAGCCCTTGGCTGGGATCAAACCCGTCCATCTCCACCAGCAACTGATTCAGCGTTTGTTCTTTCTCATCGTGGCCGCCGCCCATGCCCTGCAAACCCCGTGCGCGCCCCAAGGCATCCAATTCGTCAATGAAGACGATGGCCGGGGCTTTCTGACGCGCCTGTTCAAACAAGTCACGCACCCGCGCCGCGCCGACTCCAACAAACATCTCGACAAACTCGGACCCCGAGATGGAAAAAAAGGGCACCTTCGCCTCACCGGCCACCGCTCGGGCAAAGAGCGTTTTGCCGGTGCCTGGCGGGCCGACCAACAAGATCCCTTTGGGAATGCGTGCACCCAAACGTCCGTATTGATCCGGATCCCGCAAGAAGTTCACCACCTCTTGCAGTTCTTCTTTCGCTTCATCCACACCGGCAACGTCATCGAACGTCACCTCGGTGTCCGACTCGACGTAGACTTTCGCTTTGCTTTTGCCCACCGACATCATGCCGCCGGAGGTGTGCATGCGGCGCATGGCGAAGGACCACAGTCCAAAGAAGACCGCGACCCAGATCAGCATGGACAGTACCGAGCCGAGCCAGCGACTTTCTTGTCGGCCGGTAAACGTGGCACCGGAAGCCTCAAGCGCTTCAATCAGACCGTCGTCTTGCACACGCACGGTCACAAAAGCATGGCGTCCATCACCGCTGCGCTGCAGTGCATCCACTGTGTCTGCTGACAACAGCGATCCCAGACCGTCGGTGATGACTGTGCCGCGAATGTCGACGTCGCTGACGCTCAACTCTTCGAGCTTGCCCGCTTGCAGTAGCTGTTTGAAATCGCTGTAGGCTAACGTTTCGGTGTGACCGGTAAAAAAGTTCTGAAAGGACAGCAGCACAATCAGCGCCAACAGCACATACCAAATGGAAAACTGTTGTTTCTTATCCACGACGCCTTGTCCCTACGTCACCGATGGATGACGTTGACGTGACGGAATAAAGGCGGGGGTGTTTTCCATGTAGTTTCGATACCGTTCACCGAATTCCTCAAGCGCGATGCGTTCTTCATGACGCGCCAGGCGCACGTACACGTACACCAGCACGGGAAACATCACGAGTGTTGGCAAGGTCGGCCATTGCAACAAGAATCCGAACATGATCACGATGAACGCGATGTATTGGGGGTGGCGAATGCGTGCGTAGATGCCCGTGCTTGCGAGTTCTCGCTCACGCTGCGCCGCATGCAGCACGCGCCAGGCGGCCGCCAACAGGAAAAAACCACCAATGATGAACACGTGACTCAGAATGTGAAACGGATCGAAATGCGCATCGATGTCCCAACCAAACAAGGTATTCCACAGATGTCCGGCTTCGTGACTGAAGACGTCAAGTTCCGGGTAGTTCGCGGTTAGCCAACCCGAGAGTAGATAGATCGTGAGTGGAAACCCGTACATCTCTGTGAAGAGCGCCACCACGAACGCAGAGAACGCACCTAAGCTACGCCAGTCCCGTTTGCTCTGTGGTTTCGTAAAGCTAAAAGCGAAAATGATAAAGATCGCAGAGTTGAGGACGACCAATGACCACAACCCGTAGGCGTTGCCGTGGTCCATCTAGGTGTCCTCCGAGCGATCGGATTGTTTGTCACCGTGGCCGCGATGCATGAAGATGTGCATCACCGGACACAGCAGTAAGATGAGATAGGGCAGCGCACCAAAGAAGTGGGCGCGATGCTCCGTGAGTAGGAAATACAGAACACCGGCGATCAGCGCCAGTGCGGCGATTCCGTTCGGCGTTAGCCAGAAGTTGCGAGGTGAATCGTTCATGGGTCCTCCGTGCGATGTTCTTGAACAAGACACGGCTCGAAAGGACGGCAGATTGTGGACCGAAGACACACACCACCGACACTGCCACCTCTCGAACCGATACCTTGCTGCTACTCACAGGTAAGCTACAACCTGTCAGCTGCACACAAGTCAAGCCATCCCACGTCGTACGAACGTGCCCGTTGACTACTGACTGTCGCGCATGGCGCGGCGATGCTGCGACATCTGTCCCATCAGGGATTCCATCTGCGACATCATCTCTTCCATGTGCTCCATGTGTTCCTCGGAGTCGTACTCTTTGGCATCGTCGCGACGAGAGGCGGACGGCCGTTGCTTGTGGCGATGCGTGCGTTTCATCGATGGCATCATCTCCTTCTGCATCATGGCCATGGCCTCGTGCATGCTCTCCATGTGATCGCGCAGCATGCGACGACGTTTCTGGGGATCGTCTTCGCCCTCGATGGCTTCCATGTCTTTCGACATCTCCTCCATGTGCGATTGCAGCTGGG
>CAYYHN010000493.1:0-4259 GCA_964471245.1 uncultured Rhodothermaceae bacterium
CCACTGATGGGATTCTTGGCAGGCGGTATGGTCAGTATTGCCGAGACAGGCAATTTTTCGATGGTCTTCGGCGTTTTTATAGCGATGGGCATGACGCAAATTGCTGATAATGTGGTATTCCAGCCGCTAATCTTCTCGCGTGCCGCCCAAACCCACCCACTCCTCATCTTGTTTGTCGTGCTAATTGGTGCTGAGCTCGCGGGTATTCCCGGCATGCTCATCGCTATTCCGTTGATGACGACGGTCCGTGTTGGCCTCGAACAGGTGCTTTGGAGCTTCCGTAATTACCGCATCCTGCGCACCGCCCGATGAGTGCAAACCCCCACCAATCACTCAAGTTGGAAGACTGGGTCCTGCTAGGGGCTGGCCTGATCGGGTTGGCGCTCTTCATCTTCCTATTTCCGCAACAGCATCCAGATGCCGCCGCCATTCAAGCACTGGGCACCGAGCAAGCAACCGAGCAGGCTACGTCGTTCCTGAACCAACAAGGGTTTTCGGTGACGGACCTCAACGCTGACGCATCATATCACCGCGACCCGGCGTTGCTCTATATGCTCCAAACCACTATGGGCCGTCCCGAAGCCATTCGGCACGCTAAAGTTGGTGCATTGGAAGAAGTGCCAGGCTATTACTGGAAGGTCGAGTTCTGGGAGGATGATGAAGAGGGCGACGATGGACGACGCATCTTTTACACGGTCTACCTTACCCAAGAAGGCCAAGCATGGCGCTTTCTCAATGAACGGACTGCGCCCCGGCAGTTACGCGGTGCGACGCGTCTGGATCGCGATGCACTCAACGCTGCTTTGAGTTATAGCCAAGAACCTGGTAGCGAAGAAACGCTCGACCTCGACAGTGTCCCCGACTCACTACTTCGGCAAGGCATTTCCTTTGATGTCACAGTTCCTCCTGATTCGTTAGCCTCACTGCGCACGCGGTTAGCCGCTCTTGACGCTGGGGCAGGACTCAACCTGAACCGCGTTGAAGCAGGTGCGATGGCAATGCACTATCTAGCGCGCACGTCGTTGCCAATAGAGGCCTTTATCGTGGACTCGGTTCGCACCATGCCAGAAGTGAACGAATTCATTGCAGAAGTTCGGCTGGTAACACGCGTGCCTATTTTCGGCCAGACAGCACATGTTGATATGCTGCTGACAGGCAACGGAAGCTTGCAATTGCTTGATACGGTATTCGATACCGAAGCTGCGGTCCAAACGTCTTCGATTCGTACGATTGCCAATGTACTTAAGGGTGCAGCACTGGTCATCTTGATCCTTACGCTAATCATCACCTTCTTTAAGCGACTGACGGGGCGCCTCATTGATGGCCGTGCTGGGATGGTAGACGCACTTGTCATGGGCTTATTTGGCGGAGCCACCGTTGCTTTGTCCATATCACCCACTGTAGCCAACTTCGAGGTGGATACACTTTGGGCCGAGATCTTAATCCGGCTGTTGCTATTTACTATCGTGGGTTTACTTGTCGGCCTATTATACTTCATGCTTTCGGCAACAGCCGACTCACTCACACGTGGTGTATGGGCTCGAAAATTGTTTACGGCTAGCTTGATGCGCCAAGGTGCCCTTTACAATCGGCATGTAGGAGCCGCGCTGTTACGTGGTCTTGGTTTAGCAGGTATCCTCGCTGGCCTAACCGTCATCTTCTTACTTTTGGCTCCCGGTGCGCAATTTGAGCTCAAGGAGGCTTTCGCTAACCAAATTTCGCTAATACCTGTAGTTTCGACTACGTTCGAAGCTGCAGCCGACTGGTTCTTAATAGCAATCCTCCTCTATTTAGGTGTCGGTACGTTCTTCTACCGCATCTCAAAACGAGCGTGGGTCATGGGTATAACGGTCATGTTTGCCGCGGTCATGATACAGGCGGTCCCTGTCGAGTTGACAGCAGGATGGCACATGTGGGTATTGGCGGCCATGCTAGGTAGTGTATTTGGCTGGGCCTTCTGGTCGTTTGACTTCGTCACATGCTTCACGGGCATGTACGTCTCGGCAACGATGATGAACCTGACCGAAGGCTGGCTTGTGGAAGGCTCGCCCCTGTGGGTCGATAGCCTGATTGGTGGCCTGTTTGTCACCTCCATCTTTGTCCTTGGGCTCGTAGGCGTCATTAGCAAACGCGGCAGCCGGGAAGTCCGTGAATACGTGCCGGAGTACGTCAAGCAATTGACCGAAGAAGACCGCGTCCAGCGTGAGCTTGAGTTGGCGCATCAGGTGCAAGCCTCCTTCCTACCGCGCCGCATGCCACGCATCCAAGGCCTCGACCTTGCGGGCATGTGTCTACCTGCCACCGAAGTAGGCGGTGACTATTACGATTTCGTCGAGCTAGGAAATGGCAAGCTTGGCGTGGTTGTGGGCGATGTAAGTGGCAAGGGCATTCAAGCGGCTTTCTACATGACGCTGACAAAAGGCTTCTTCCTTACGCTCTGCCGCACCATCGAATCACCCGCCGAAGTGCTGCGCCAGTTGAATACGCTCTTCTGCGAGAACTCAGCCAAAGGCACGTTCATTTCGATGATCTACGGCGTCATCGATGTGCCCAACCGAACGTTTACGTTTGCGCGTGCGGGGCATAATCCGGTGATCTTGAAGCGTTCTCCCAGCCAGCAAGCCGAACTCGTACAGCCTGCCGGGATGGCCATCGGCATGATTGCGGGCCTCGCTTTCAACCGCACCATCGAGGAAGTCACCATTCATCTCCGCAGCGACGACGTGCTGGTGTTCTATACCGACGGGTTCTCGGAAGCCATGAATAGCAAGCGCGAGCTTTATGGTGACGACCAGCTTGCTGTCAAGGTCAGCCACGTGGGCAAGCACTCGGCCAACATCATCCTGCGCAGCGTGACTGAAGCCGTCCACCACTTCATCGAAGGTGTAGGCCGCCACGACGACATGACGATGGTCGTGGCTAAAATGGGCCGTCCGCAGCAAGCAGGAGCTACCGAGGCCAACGGTGCTAGTGAGGTCGGCGAGCCTGTAGGTGGCTAAGGGCTAACTATACGCAGCAGCGTGTCAGGGTCGATGCGATGTCGGCCGTCGTAGGTATGGAAGGCTACCGGCAATCCCCACGGTTGCAACCGATCACGTTCGCGATTGCGGCGCTCCTCGGAAATGAACTCATCGCGCAGCCCGACAACCATAGTCAACTCAGCGGCGCGCAACGTCGTGGCATGTACCTCAAGATCAAGATCGGGAGGCACTTCACCTCCCCAGAGATAGAGCTTATCCGCACGCACTTGGCCCATTGTCAGCCAGCGACACGCTGTTGCACTGCCCTGCGAAAAGGCTAATACATGCAACGGCACAGGGCTTTCCAAACCCTGTGTCAGGGTAGCATGTAGAAGGTCCAAATAGTGGACGTAGTCCTCAATCTCCGCCAAGCGATCTTCGCGGGTCATCCACGTCGCCCCAACTTTCGGCTGCCCCATGCGCCAATAGAACCGAGATAGCCCCTCTGGCGCAACGATATGGCATGTGCCGTCATCTAGGCACGCCACTTCGTTCAGGAAGTCTGCTGCGAGGTACCCGTATCCGTGCAAGACAACCCACAGGCTCGCCGCTTCCTGTACGGGAGGCCCAAGTGTATGGTACCGAGCCGTCCGCTGCACCTTCACATGATGGGTCTGCATGGGCATTAAGCGGCGTCGATGTCTTCGATGATGCGCAGGTGATGCTCGGCGTGCACGCTGGCATTTCGGAGCCACTCCATCGCGTTCAAGTTGCCGAGGAAAGGATGTGCCATGCGGTTGGCGTACCCTTCTAGCTCGCCCAGTTGGTCGCCTAGCCCATCATAACGCTTGCGGCAGCGTGCGATCGAGGCAAGTATGTCTTCGCGTGGCGGTGCATCATCTGGAATGAACCGATCGGGAGAAGCGGCTTTTCCTCGGCGCATGCGACCTGCATCCAGAACCATGTGCCCAATACGGTTCGGCTCGCCTTCGGATGTCACCGGTCCACGACCGAGCCGGATGAATTCAATGGCCTTCAGCATCGCCCCAGTTGCACGCATGGTGTGTATGATTTGCTGTGCAGGTGACCATGCCGAGATGGCTGGAATCGTACGCGCTAAGCGTGCGTCGTCCCACGTCGTTGCCATTGCTTCCATTGTATCCAGTACACCTCCAAGGGTCGCATAAGATGATTCTACAGTATAACTCATTGCATAAGGCCGTTCGTGTTCATACAGATCTTCGTAAGCCACATTTCATCACAGGTGCAATATACACACAACACTGGAGAATAAACCTC
>CAYYHN010000494.1:0-4243 GCA_964471245.1 uncultured Rhodothermaceae bacterium
CGCAAGCCGCAGACGACGCGGCACCGCATCCTCGGCATCCTCTCCGACGACGCGTGGCAGGCCATCCTGCTCGACACGCCCGGCATCATCCAGCCGCGCTACAAGCTGCAAGAAGCCATGATGCACAGCGTCGACACCGCTGTTGCTGACGCTGACGTATTGCTCTTTCTAGCCGACGCCTCGCGCGACACCCCCGACACGTTCAGCTTGCAACGCATCGGCGACCGACCGGCGCTGTTGGTGCTCAACAAGATGGACCTCATCCCGAAAGAGAAAGCGTTGCCGCTAGTAGAGTCGTACATGGCCCTGCGCGACTTCCAAGCCGTCATTCCTGTTTCAGCACTGAAAGGCGACAACGTAGAGGTTGTGTTGCAAGAGATCATTCAGCGACTGCCGCTTGGCCCGCCGTTGTACCCCAAGGACATGATTTCGGAGCACCCGGAGCGGTTCTTCGTCTCGGAAATCATCCGTGAAAAGATCTTCCAGCAATTCCGCCAAGAGATCCCTTACTCGACGCAGGTCAACATTGTCGAGTACGAAGAGCGCGACGGGCAGAAAGATCTCATCCACGCCGAGATCGTTGTCGAGCGGAGCACCCAAAAGGGTATCCTGATCGGTAAGAAAGGCGCGGCGCTGAAAAAGCTCGGCACCGCCGCCCGCCACGATATCGAGGAATTTCTGGATCGCCCCGTCTACCTCAACATCCACGTCAAAGTCCGCGATGCGTGGCGCAATACGGATACGTTTTTGCGCTCGTATGGGTATAAGTAGCGCATCCTTTACGCGGATTTAAGGGGGCGTCACACTTAGCCCCAGCCCTCCAGATATCCGGCCTGTACGAGTGGCTTTTCGAGAATCGGGCGAACAGCAGCTTGCTGTGCTGAACTGAGCCCCTTGCGCCACTTGCCAAGCGAGGCGGTTGTCACGGGCTTGTGAACGTTCGCCATATGTGCCAAGGCCGTATCGCCCAAATGATCTGCAGGCGCATCAATCATTTCAGGGGTGATTGTCACATCGAGCAACTGGCCAACCTGCGCTGCGATTTCAGTGGGACGCTGGACCAGTTCTTCGTAGCGTACTACGAGAAAACGAGCGTCCTCGACCCGCCGTTGATGCGCGCGCGCTGCTTGCACCGAATGCCGCCAGCGCCATGCAGCAGCCTGAGCGGTATCGAACAGGCCTGCCTTTACGTAGGAACTCACCACATCGCGCCCATCGCGGAGCATATGCAGGTACACAGCCTTCGGAAACAGTCGTTCGATCCACTTCAGGCGCAACGTATTGAACGGACTTTTGTCGCCCCAGCGTGTCGCCTGCGGCGCATTTTGCTGTAAGAAGCCCCCATAGATGCCATCTACAATAGCAGCTAGGGAGCGCTCGGCCTGAGGCAACGAAAGCAACGAAGTGCGCACGGGCTCAAGGTCGAGTTGCCAGAAATGAAACGTGGGAAATGCAGCGAACTCGCCTAGCGAAACGTTGACCAAATCAGGCCAGTCGAGGCCACGGTAGCGGTAAAACTTCTTGACAAGGTTCGGGATTTTGCCCTGCGACTCGGGCGGAATAGCAAGGTCAGGATGCGCGGCGAGGATGCGCCGCAGCAACGTCGTCCCAGACCGCCCTGCACCGATGATGAAGAACGGCTGCAAGGCCGTACGCTGGCTCGGCGTATGCAGCGGCGCGCCCCCATGCAGGTGCAAGCCTGCCTGTGCCAACCGGAGCGTCAGGGGCGTTTGCCAAGCTTTCAGCGTGCGCCAATACGAAGTCATAACAAAACGATGGAAGCGTGCTCAACGTGCGTCCAATGCAGCAACAAGTGCATCCTTACGCGCTGAAAGTGTAAAGGTCTCCGCAATGCGTACGCGCACCGCTTCGCGGAGTGCAGGCGGCTCGGCCAAGGCTGTGCGAATGGCATCAGCTACTAGATTAGGATCAGGCTGCTCCACGACGATGCCGAGATCACCTACCGTGAATGGCATGCCACCCACCGCACTCACCACGGGTATGGATCCACACAACATAGCCTCGGCCAAGACGTTGGGCAAGCCGCCTTCGGTACGTGAGAGCTGTGCGTAGACTGATGCCTCACGGTACAACGCCGCCAATTCACTGCGCGGCACAGGCGGAATCAGCTCGACGTTTGGTGGCACATCGGCCACGCCCCGTAGCATCTCCCCTCCTACCTCATGCACCCCGACGATGCGGAACGGCACGTCTGGCATCAGCGCTGCCGTGGCCAACAGCACATCAATGCCTTTGATGTACACGTCGCGTTGCTGCCCCACATACCCAACAGTCAGGACAGAGGGCGCACGCACAGCCGGTCCTTCCGGCCAAGCAGAAGCGTTGTAGCCTGTTGGAATGGTGCGGTGGGGCGTGGTCAAACCCGGCACATGGGCCTGTACGCCATTCGGCAACGCCTCGGGCCAAGCTGCATAGCGGTTCTCGTTATAAATGAGGCTTTCGGGGACTGTCACCAACAATGTAGCACGGCGCAGCACGAAACGGGCGAGGGGCGCACGCCAACCGCTGGCGAACACGCCGTAGCGGTACGCAGGAAGCGTGTTGCCATCGTACCCGCCGAGACGCACAACCAACGACACGCCAAACCACGGCGCAAGCAGAGCGGGCAGTGCAAGGTGGTAGTCAGCAAAGCAGCCGTAGACGGCGTGGGCACCGCGTAGATGGCGAAGCAGCCAAACGAGTTGCGCCATCCATGCGCGCATCAAGCCCCACAGCGTGCCAACAGCGCCGCGTCCATCGGCATCAAAGCGGAATGCTTCGAGCGCAAACGCATCCGTAAGCAAGCGCTGGTCTTCCAGCACGTCGGCGGCGGTGGTGTGATGGATGAACAGTAGCCGCGGGCGCTCCTTGGCCGTCGCCATCAGTCTTGTTGTAGAAGCTGCGCGATGCGCTTCGACGCATCGGCGACGCCCGGATCAAGCTCGGGCACGGTTGGGACTTGCTGCGCGGCCGCCACAATGCGTGCGGTATCGGCCCCGACGACTTGGTTCCAGCCGCCTTCTTGCGTCTCCACCCACTCAGTCTCGTCGCGCAGTGTAATGCACGGCGTACCTAACCAGACAGCCTCTTTCTGCAAACCGCCCGAATCCGTCAGCACGCGGTCGGCTCCCTTGATGAGCGACAGCATCGCGAGGTAACTCACCGGCTCAATCACCTCGACGTTTCCCGGCACCTCGATCTCGCCGAGACGATGTTTGGTACGTGGATGCAACGGCAACACAATGGGGCGACCCAACTCGCCAAATGCCGCGAAAATAGCAGCGAGACGCGCCGGATCGTCGGTATTCTCGGCGCGGTGAACGGTGGCGAGGTAGTATGTGCCAGGCGCATGCGAGGTCAGGCTTGCCAATGGACGCTGCATGGCGGCGCGTTCTGCGTAGAAACGCGTGGCATCGAGCATGACATCACCTGTCAGGTGCACGCCATCGGTCACACCCTCGTTGGTCAGGTTGGCAACGGCGGTATCGGTTGGGCAGAAGAGCAGATCGGAGATGCGGTCGGTCAGGATGCGGTTGATCTCTTCGGGCATCCGGCGGTTAAACGAGCGGAGCCCGGCTTCGACGTGGGCAATCGGGCTGTGTAGCCTGGCCGCCACGATGGCACCGGCGAGCGTGCTGTTGGTATCGCCGTAGACCAGCATCCAGTCGGGCTTGCCTTCGCCGAAGCAGTACTGCTCCAACCGCGTCATCATCGCGCCCGTTTGCACCGCATGGCTCGCCGAGCCGACCTCTAAGTTGGCGGCAGGCTCTGGGATGCCGAGTTCACTGAAGAACACGTCACTCATCGCCTTGTCGTAGTGCTGCCCGGTGTGAATGATGCGTTCCTCGATGCCCGCCTCAGCCAAGGCATGGCTTACCACGGCGGCTTTGATGAACTGCGGACGAGCACCGACAATGGTGTAGATGCGCATGGTCTGGCTATTTGCTATTGGATGTTCGCTGTTGATCGCGGGCAAGTTGATCGAGCAGGGCAGCCAATCGTTCGGTTTGGGCACGGCGGCTCCACGGCTGATGCGCCTCTGGCGTTGCACCCTCGCGTGGAGTGCTCGCTTGCCACGCGGCTACATGCTCGCGCAGGAAGGTAGCAATCCCATCCACGTCTTCATAGTCGAACATCTGCCCGGCCCCGGTTTCACGCAGAATCCGGGCCGCATCGCCTGCCACTGGCCCGATGCCCAGCACAAGCAGCAGGTAGCCCACCTTCCACCAGCCATAGAACACGC
>CAYYHN010000495.1:0-4242 GCA_964471245.1 uncultured Rhodothermaceae bacterium
GTGCGTGGCTATGCAGGCAATTATAGTGCTTTCCTCGAAGTGCACACCCGCGAGGAAGCGGCTCGCATTGCTGCCGAGACGGCAAAAGCAAAGCCCAAAACTGCACCGAAGGCGAAAAGCAAACCTGCCTCCGACGGCCCCAAGAAGCTGTCCTACAAGGAGAAGCGTGAGTTGGAGACGTTGGAAGCGCGCATCGAAGAAGGTGAGGCACGCAAGGATGAACTGGAATCCGCCATGATTGCGCAGGCCACCGACTATGAAGCCGTTGCGGCGCTTTCAGATGAGATGCACACCCTCGTCGCCCAACTCGACGCCGACATGGAGCGCTGGGCCGAACTGGCTGAACGCGCCTAGCTCAACGCAAGTTGTGTCCAGCTTTCGTGGGGAGGATGGTATGAGGGGATGGACAAGAAAAAGATGCACTAGAGCTGCTTTCCAAGCAGTTCATCCCTCCAGACGCTCCATCCTTCAAGTTGGGTGATATACCAAGCAACTTGCGTTTGCTCAACCTGGCAGGGCGGTACATCTTTCGCCCGTTTTCTAGAACCAAGTGCATAGAGCATTCATGCGTCCTTTCCTTCAAGACACGACTCAAGATGCCACCCCAGCAGCACCTGACACCACGGGGGCTGTGCTGACGGATGGGGTTGCAGGTCTCATTCCAGAGCCGCAGGATTCGGCTCCACTGGATGTTTCTGTTGACCGCGTGGCCGAATTCATGCCGCGCCTCCTCGATCCTGATTTGTGGGTCGCGTTTGGGGTGATGGTGCTGAAGATCGTTTTGATCCTTATGATCGCAGTGGTACTCATCCGCCTCTCGGATAAAGCCATGCGCCGTTGGATGCAGCGCTTCGTGGAACTGCCGCCCATCCATCCACGCAGGCGGCGGGCGTTTACCATCAGCACGCTGCTCAGTTCGTCCACTCGCTACGTCGTCTGGCCTATTGCCATCATCATGGTGCTGGCCGAGGCAGGTATCAACATCACAGCGCTGTTGGCAACGGCCGGGGTGGCGGGCTTAGCCATCGGCTTTGGGGCACAGACGTTGGTGAAAGACGTGATCGGAGGGGTCTTCCTGCTGTTCGATGACACGGTGCACGTAGGCGACTTCGTGCGCATTGGCGCCGACGAGGGGACGGTCGAAGATATTGGCGTGCGGCTTATCAAGGTGCGCAAGTTTAATGGCGAACTTCTGATGGTGCCTGCGGGCGACTTGCGTGTCTTTGGCAATCGGAGCATCGGGTTTGCCCGTGTGATCGTCGAAGTTGGGCTGTCCTACGAGCAGGATCTAGACACAGTGGTGCCGATTATGGAGGAAGTGGCGCACCGTTGGGCTGAGGAGCATGCATCCATCCTAAAAGAAGACGCGCCACAGGTACAAAGCATCACGGCGTTTATGGATTCCTCGGTGAATGCACGCATTGTGGTGCAGGTCATACCCGGCGAGCAATGGCTTGCCGAGCGTGAGTTGCGTGCGCGCCTCAAACGCGCATTCGATATGCACGGCATTGAGATCCCCTTCCCATGCCGCACCGTCTACATGCGCCAAGAGCCGGAACTGCCATCAAAGCACGTCGCCCCATCGGCAGATACACCACCTCAGCTTGATGGCGAGGGGCAACGCTCGTTATAAGCTCAGCGTGCCACGTAAGACGACTACGGCCTGCCCTCCAACGCGTACGCCCTCGATCGCCTTGCGCGAACCCAAAACCTCGACGGTGGCCTGTCCCGGACGTCCCATCCAGTGGCCTTGTTCTGCGATAAACGTGGGTGTTTCAAGCAAGCCGTAGTGCCAGAGATAACAAGCCATCGCGCCTGTGGCGGAGCCCGTAAAGGGATCTTCGAGCAGATCGGGTGGGATGCCGAACTGGCGGGCGAAGGTGTCGCCTGCTTCTGTTGCGCCGCCAAGGCAGAATAGGTGCGGTGAGAAAAAGTCGCCAGCGGCATAGGCAGCGCGGTAGGCGTCAAAGTCAAGGGCGGCACGGCGGAGTGCTTCGTGGGAGCGGATGGGTGCCATCAGCATGGGCGTACCCGTGCTCACTGTCTGCGGCGGTGTTTCGGCAAAGAAGTCGTCGGGGGAGAGCCCGAATACTGGAGCGAGGGATTCGGGCGTGTACGTACGACCGAACACCGGGGCAAGCTGCGTCATCGTGACGGTGACGATGCCGTCTTCTCCTGAGATAATCTCAACAGGGATGATGCCGGAGGGTGTCTGAAGCGTGACAGTTTGCTGAGGCACGTTGGACAGGCGACCCGCGTCAATCAACGCTGCCATTGTCGAGACCGTTGGGTGTCCCGCAAACGGGATCTCCTCGAAAGGCGTGAAGTAGCGGGCACCCACATCGGCGGCATCGGTTTGGACGACGAAGGCCGTCTCGGCGAGGTTCATCTCAGTCGCTACCGCTTGCATCGTTTCCGTTTCCATCGTGTGGGCATCGAGAACGACGGCGCAGGGGTTACCCGCCAAGGGGCGGTTGGTGAAGGCGTCGACTTGGAGCAGCGGGTAGTTCGGCATGAGAGGCGTCACGTGACGGGAAAGGATACGGCTGCCTTTAATTGCCCGTCCGTCCGGGCGTTCCATCCTTTCCGCCCTACGTAGAGTTTCGGCACAACTTGCGTCATATTCTATTCGTAGCGCAAGCTCTCGGCAGGCGGCGTACGGGCGGCGCGGTGCGCGTGGTAGCCGATGGTGAGGCCCGCAAGCACCAATACGCTGCTGCCTGCCAGCACGAACAGCATTGGGTCGAGTGGCGTGCGTACGGCGAATGATTGCAGCCAGCGGTCGGCGAGGAGCCACGTGAGGGGGGCAGCAAGCACAAAAGCGAGCAGGACGTGCCCAAGTAGGTGGCGCGAGAGCAGCAGCGTCAGCGCCTCGGTCGAAGCGCCGAGCGCCTTTCGAATGCCCATTTCTTTGATGCGCCGCTGGGCTGTGTAGGCTGCAAGGCCAAGGAGACCTAGACAGGCGATGAACAGCGCAATTCCTGCAAAGACACCGAAGAGGGTGCCAAACCGTTGATCGGCGCGGTACTGCGCATCGAAGGCGGCATCGGCGAAGACGTACACGAACGGGTTGCCGGGAAAGTGCTCGCGAAATAGGGCCTCAATGCGTGCCAGCGTGGGCGCTACCTCGCCGGGGCGCAGGCGGATCGAGGCGTCGCCGTAGCGTGTTTCGTAGAGGAACAGCACGGCTTCCGCTGGCTCGTGTGCCGACGACCAATGGAAATCATCGAGCACACCATGGACGGTGTAGTCGTTGCCACGCCCGTCGCGAATCACTTCTCCTATGGCTGCTTCGTTCGATGCAAAGCCCACCGTTCGCACCAGCGTCTCATTGACCAGCACACGGGGCGCAGGATCGTCGGAGAGGCCCATGCCCGGACGAAACGACTCGCCTGCGACGAGGGCGACATCGTACACGGCCGCGAAATCCTCATCGATATTCGTTGACCGCACGGGGCGGCGGTTCGAACGGTCGTCATCGGCACGGTAAATGGTGTTGTACCAATTGAACCCACGGCCTGGCGTGCTGGTCGACGTGCCAACCGCCGCGACCCCGGGCACTTGCTGGAGGTCGTGCTTGAAGCGGTCCATCTGGGCCGTCCACACTGTGCCCGGACCTTTTCGTACACGCGGCCGCTCGACAACGACGACGCGCTCCATATCGAAGCCGTTGTCATGGGTCCGCAGGTGTTGCACCTGTTGGTAGACGACGCCTGTGCCCATTAACAGTGTGAGCGCGGCGGCAAATTGCGTAACGACGAGCCCTGTTCGGAGCTGGCCGGTGGCCGAGCGTCGGCTGCTCCGACCCCGCAGCATGGTCATCGGGTGGAACGATGCGAGCATCAGCGCGGGGTACCCACCTGCGAGGACAGTCCCTGCTGCAAACAAGCCAAACAGCACAGCCCACGCGACTGGATCGAGCCAGAACTGTGGCGAAAGAGGGACGCCGCCGAGGTCACTCGCTAGCGGTGCAAACGCTACGGCTAGCCCCCACGCTGCGAACAAGGCAAGCCCGTTGAGCAATGCCGCCTCCGTGAGAAACTGCCGCACCAATTGCCCTCGGTGCGCTCCAACGACTTTACGGACGCCGACTTCTTGCATTCGGTCGAGCGCCCGCGCGGTGGCAAGGTTGATGTAGTTGAGCCAGGCCAGCGCCAGCGTGATCAGCCCAATCAAAAGAAAGAACGACACCGTGGCGCGATTGCCAGTTTGCGCCGCAGGACCGTTGATGTCGCTATTCAG
>CAYYHN010000496.1:0-1662 GCA_964471245.1 uncultured Rhodothermaceae bacterium
AGCACACCCAGCGCGTTCAGGCGACTGTACGACCACAGTTCAGATCGCGTGCACTCGATTGGCTGCAGTTGCAAGACTTTGGCTATGGCGCCCAGTATCAATGGCAGAATGGCTCGGTTGGGCAGTTGGCTGGGGCCAACGTGTCAAGCAACGTAGACCTGCGGGCGGGCGCAACACTGCGCATCCAGCAACTCTTCCAGAAATTTGGTTTCTACCAAGCACTGGAAGATGCTCAGCGCGAAGCTGACCAAGCGAAGCAGCAACGCCGCCGCGAGCGCACCCAAGCACGCGAGCAACGCAAGAAGGAACGCGCCGCCGAGCGCGCAGCACGCCGTCTTGCCGAGGAAGCAGGAGAAGACCCGGATGCCGTCAATGAGGTAGGAGAAGAAGAGCCTGAAGAAGGCGACCCCCTCGTGGAACGCGTGGTACCGGACGACAATGCTGAAACGGAGGAAGACGACAACAAACGTCGCCTCCCGATCTCGCTGCGCGGCGTCTACCGCCGATCCATCCTCGCCATCACCGGCATCCGTGACTTCAACATCACCTACAACGGCACCCGCGCGTCGCAGTCGACCAACGTGGGCCGGGGCATCACCGATAGCGAAGGTTTGCTCGTAGACGTGGAGGAAAGCTACAGTCTGTTCGATGCTGTCCGCGGGAACGGCCCGTCAATGCGCTACCGCCTTGGCCTCGATCGCTCGCTCGCCAACGACCAGCGTGTGCTCAACCCACGCCTACAAGTCGGCGACGTACTGAATGATGCCGACCGCTTCCAAGGACGCACCGCGCTCAACCTGAGCAAAAACCTCCAAGTCAACCTGACGTGGAGCGTGGACTGGAGTGAAGGACAGAACTTCTCGTTCACACCTATCTTTGATGACGATGGCAACTTCTTCAGCGTCGACACCACGCTAACCCTTCAAGGCAACAACAAGGCTTCTGTCTGGGCCTTCCGCGCGGATTACTTGGCCTTGGTGCAGGCCCAGCTCGACACGTATATCGGTGACATTGAGAACCTACAGGATCCCTCCGCACTGCAACTCGGCGACGAGAATGCTGATGGACGCGTCGTGCTGACGAACGAAACCGTCGCCAATGACTTCCGCGACACGTTTACAGGCGGGCTGGGCACATTCGGCAACAACGTGCCGTTCCCCATGCCTAACTGGAACGTCACCTACTCCGGCTTCGGCGACTGGCCGCTTATTCGGCGCATCGTACAAAACGCAAGCCTCCGCCATGGCTACACTGCCGACATGAGCACCGACCTGCGCACCAACACACTCGCCGTCGCGGGTGATACGACGGCTACGTTCAACTTCGGGCCGCAGCAGATCATCTACACCGTGCGCGAATTGCAAACCGGCAACATCCGCATCAACGAACGCTTCCAGCCGTTCATCGGGGTCGACATCGGGTGGAAAGGCCGGATACAGACGCAGTTCTCGTGGAACAAGAGCAACTCATACTCGCTCTCGACGAGCAACAACGAAGTCACCGAGAACAAGTCTGACGAACTGAGCTTCACAGCCAACTTCCGCTCGACGGGTCTCAAGCTGCCGTTCTTCAAGCGGTTGAACAACCAACTGACGCTCAGCCTCTCGCTTGCCCGCTCGGTCTCCAGCAACAAACGGTTCCAGTTGACCAAAGCCCTCGAAG
>CAYYHN010000496.1:1676-4229 GCA_964471245.1 uncultured Rhodothermaceae bacterium
ATCCGTTCACGTACGACATCACCCGAGCAACCATTGAAGGCGTGAACGCCACCGTGCTCGACGACTTCGTGCGCTTTTCCGTCTCGCCACGTATTGCGTACCAATTCAGCAACAAGGTCCAAGCCGACTTTACGCTGCAATACGAAAACTTCGTCAGCGAAAACAGCCGCCAGCCTTCTGTGACCACCATGAACGGCACCTTCAACATTCGCGTCAGTATTGCAAACTAGGCATGTTGCCTGTGGAGCAATTGCTCATGGGCCTAAGCCGTTATCTGCGACAACAGGTTAGCTGAATTCCGCCTAATTGAGGCAAATACTTGCAAAATGCCGTGCGCATTTCTTTTTTTGAGGCAGCTGCAAGTACCCCTTCCCCAAAACGGCTTCGTGCATGGCATCGCGCTCCTACCAGCGGTCGAGCACTCCAACCATAGGTTTTTTCCCGGTTGGCCTGCTGGGTCTCCTACTTCTTTTGTTCGTGCTGATCTATGGCCTCACATGGTTCGCGCAAGGTATCGAGTCGACCGTGCGGGCCGAGGTCACAGAGACGCTGGCTGACAATGACCTCGCATGGGTCAACGTTGACGTAAGCGGCCAAAACGTCGTGCTCTCGGGCGAGGGGCCTACCGAGGACGGCGACCGAGCCGTAGCGTTGGCACGTGCTGTAACGGGACCAACGTGGACGGGTCTGCGCAGGGCTCCCGTGCGCGTTCGAGGCCTGTTCGGAGCCGATATGCCAACGGATGGACCAGGTTGGGGCAACCTCACCGCAACGCTCGAGGACGGCACCCTACGCCTTGCGGGCACGGTGGGCAGCGAAGCCGAAAAAGCAGCGTTGCTGAGAGCCGCCCAAGCACCCAACTTCTCGCTTAACGTAACGGAAGTTGAGGATAATATCACCGTCACCCCGGCTGCACTTGCTGAAGGCTCAGATGTTTTAGCATCACGTGTAGTTGAATCCATTGTTGGCTGCATAGGAGGAGAAGCACGATCGGCGAATGGCGTTTTTTCGATGGACTGCCAAGCGCCACGCGCTACGGCGGACGACGTCCGAACAGCGGCCACGGCTCCGTTAGCCGCAGGCACCCTTGGCTCCGTTACCGTACGGCTTTCCGAAGACTGCAACACAGCTTTTGCCGAAGTGCTCCAAGGCCGCACAATCCAATTTGCGTACAGCAGCGCCGCCCTCCGCCGATCCGCAACGCCATTACTCGATGAGATTGCAGATGTCGCGCGCAGCTGTCCCGGTCGAATTCGCGTTGAAGGGCACTCCGATGATACCGGCTCCCTCGAACCGAACATGCGATTAAGCCTAGCGCGTGCACAAGCCGTCGTCAATGCGCTTGTCGACCGCGGCTTATCTACTGACAACCTTGTAGCGGAAGGCTTTGGCCCGACACGCCCACGGGTCCAAGGCACGAGCCGTCAAGCACGTGCGCAAAATCGCCGCATTGAGTTTTACCTCATCGATGAAGGAGCTAACTAATGGGTTACTTACTCGCCAAAATTGCTATACTGCTGCTGCTTTCAGCCATCGCTGGTGCCTTGCTCATGTACTGGTGGCTCCGCCGTCGCTACCAAGATGTATCTGGGGAGCTCGCTGCAGCACACGGTCGCTACCAGACTTGCACCGACGCGCTGGCATCGTTGCGCCAGCGCTATGAAGCACTGGTAGCCGAACAAGCGCAAGGTGATTCATTTGATACCGACTGGGCCAACAAATTGGACGCCAAGCTACAATTGGTGCACAGCAATGTACGGTTGATGGAAGAGGCCGTGCGCGGTATTGACCCGAACGAGTCGCTGCGTGACCTGTCGCGACGGCTTGTCACACTTGAAGCCCAACTCGCTGCCCAACCTGATCCTGAGCCCACAGATCTGACACCCGTACTTGCCGCTATTGGCGGTCTCCGCCTGACACAATCGCAAGCAACAGACCTGACACCCATACTTGATGCGATACACAACATCAACATCCCGGATTGCACGTGCGCAGAAACGGACCTATCCCCAGTCTTGATGCAGTTAGCCGCGCTGCGTACACAACTTGAGCAGCAGCCCAAAGCCCCTGCCGACCCGCTGATTAGCTACCGCATAGCAGGCAGCAGCAACCGCCTCACCCAAGCCGCCTTCGGCACCCCGGACAACCTGCAAGTGATCAAGGGTATTGGCCCGGTCTTGGAAGGCTTCCTCCATAATCTTGGCGTCTACTACTTCTGGCAAATTGCCGATTGGACCCCCCAAGATGTCGCTAATGTCGATGCACTCCTCGAAGTATTCCAAGGCCGTATCGCACGTGACCAGTGGGTGAGCCAAGCCGTCGCGCTGGCGCAGTTACCAACCTCCGTGCAGCATCCTTAATACGCAGCACGTGCCCTACCGCCTCACAACACCTCGACTTCAACTTCGTCCGTTTACGCTGGGCGACGCGCCTTTCATTCAGCTGTTGCTTAATGAACCAGCTTTTATCCGCTACATAGGCGACCGAGGCATTCGCACCCGAGCCGATGCTGAGCGGTACCTGCAGGAACGTCCGATGGCGAGCTATGCAGCG
>CAYYHN010000497.1:0-4223 GCA_964471245.1 uncultured Rhodothermaceae bacterium
CCTTGACAAAACAGCCTCAGGACTCTGGACAAGAAGTTGTAGACCATCTGACCATGCAGGTTCTTCGAAGCCTTTACTGTCAAACCGTAGCTTACTAGAGAGTATGAGCGAAAGTAGCTGTTGTTTGGGGCCGATAGCAATCCGCTCAAAGAAACCGGACAGATCTTCTATTGGCGAGTCTCCAGCTTGACGGATGGTGTCGAGCGTACTCGGCTCTGCCTCTAGCTCGGCCATACGAGCTTGCAGATCCTCCTGCTGCTTATTGATAGTACCCAAAGCCTGCTGGTAGGACTTATCGTCAAGCTTATCATCAATGTATTTTGTTAGGGCACGTTGTTTCCTGTCTTCCAACGCCTCGTGCTGATCATTCATGCGTTGCAATTCGGCCGAACGGCTGCCTTCATGCTCAGCAATGACATCCTCTAGAATCGCTTCGTACAACTCTTCGGCTCCGTCCACAAAGGGCAGTTCCTGAAGCAACTCGCTGAAACCCTCATGAGCATCTTCAAGACGGAATCGTGTCTTGCACCCTTTCTGACAGTGGTAGTACCCATACTTCTTGTTTCGTCCGCCTGAGTAGCTCGCTGTCAGGTTGCCGCCACATGCAGGGCATTGCAAGTGACCTCGAAGCGGAAAGGCGTCATTCTGCTTGCTGATCTTGGCCTTTTTCTTCGTCGCGCGTTTGTCGAGTTCACGACCAGCTTTCTTAAAGAGATCAGGCGTCACGATTGCGCGGTGCAAGCCCGGTGCTAAGTAGGTCTCACCATCTTCTTCAACCCAGAGCTTACCCATGTAGACGGGGTTGCGTAGCAACCTACTCAGCGCAGACGAGGAAATGTGCAGTCCCTTCTTTTTGAGCTCACGTCTCAGTTCGCTTGATGAGACAACTCCCGATGCCATCCGGGTGAAGGCATATTCAACTAGAGATGCATCATCACTCGGCACAAGATGTGATCCCGTGGCGTCTGTTACTTTCTTATAGCCCCGTGGCACCTTTCCTGCTACCCAATGGCCTTTTTTCTTGGCCCTGCGCATACCATCTTTGACCTTCTTCGACCGGACGCGATTGTCTACTTCTGGGAGTGTCTGAAAAATCGTTCGAAGGAGGATAGCCTCTGGATTATCAGAGTCTATTTGCTCCTCAATCGGTACGCAGGTGATACCAAAGTTCTCCAGCATCCGAACCATCTCCATCGTCAACGCAACATTGCGTGAGAAACGGTCCCATCCTACGAAAAGAAGCTGGTCGGCTTTGAGTGATCTGGATGCGAGTTGAGAAAGCAGATCTTGGAAGGCTGGTCGGTTGAAGTCCTTGGCGGAACAGTCATCCTCAAAATGCGCGACCACCTCCAAACCATGTTGCCCGCAATAGCGCAGCAGTTTCTCATGCTGCGTCTGTAGGCTGCCGCCGTTTTGCGCTTGGTCTGTCGTGGAGACACGTGTGTACAGAATGACCTTCGATGAAGGTTGGGGCTTATTTCGCCGCTTCATATTCAAGTGTGGCTAGTGCGTAGAGGAAATCGCGGAGGCGTTTGATCTCAGCATTGCTGAGTCGTGGGGTCGTGTGTAGGTAGCGTCGGCAAGTCTGAATAGACACCATGATTTACTGTTCTCGGCTTGACTCTCAACCAAAGGTGCTCTAAAATGCACAAAAAGGCACCACCCATCAACACCCTCAAGCAACTTTATTTCTCTTAAGTACACACCATGACAACACCATCTTCAATGCCCGAACGTCTCAATCATGCCAGAGAGTACTCAGGAGTGTCGTTTGATGCCCTTTCGGGGCTTGTTGGTATCAGCAAGCGGCAACTCATTCGTTACACCAAGCCAAAAGACAAGGGGGGCGTCGTTCCCAAGGTCAGTGTCTTGGAGCGTATCTGTAAGGCTATCGGAGCCAACATCGAATGGGTGATGCATGGCAAAGGCCCGATGATGCTGGCCACGCTAGAGAAGGAAACGCAGCGCCTCCCAGCCGAGACGGTCCGTATCAGTCTGCGCATCGATGACCATGAGATTCACATCATCCCGGAGAAGGACAGCTTCGTGATCGAGTCGGGTTCGGGGATGCAGGCGAATATGTTTGCAGACCGCACGGGCGCTATTCGTATCAAGCTCACCAAGCAAGGGGGCACTTGAGTCGTTGGCTTCTCAGGACACTGCTCGACGTCTTTCATGGCGCAGCAATGATGTGCTGAAACGCGTAGCCTTGAGTGGGCAAGTAGATCACGACGCCCTAGGTGTTTAGTCCCGGTGTGTGATGGGTGGGGTCTAATATAAACCGCTCAGGCTCTAACTGCCACTGACGACAAATGTATTCGTAGGGCGTAAGCCCCCTGAGCGTCTTTAAACGACGTCCATAGTTGTAGGCCTGCACAAACAGGGCAAGGTGTTCACGCAATGCGGCATGACTTTCGTAGTGGTACCGTTTTACTGTCGCTTCCTTCAGCGTCCGGTTCATGCGCTCTACTTGTCCATTCGTCCATGGATGGTTTGGCTTGGTCAAACGATGCTCAATCCCATGAGCATCACACACCTGAGCAAACCCATGCTTGAAGGCTGAGCGATCACGCTTGCGATGTGTAAACTGGATACCATTGTCTGTCAGTACCGTGTGGATACGGTAAGGTACCACCTTGATCAGCGCCTGCAGAAAGGCAATGGCTGTGGCTCGCCTAGCACGCTGATGCAGTTCTACATAAGCAAACTTCGAGGTACGGTCGATGGCGACAAACATCTGTAGTTTGCCCTCCTCGGTGCGTACTTCGGCAATGTCAATGTGGAAATAGCCGATTGGATACTGCTTAAACCGCTTCTTCTTGGGCTTAGCAGCCTCGGGGAGCCGACTGATGCCATGGCGCTGCAAGCAGCGGTGCAACGTGGAGCGCGTTAGGTGTGGCAGCGTAGCTTGCAGGGTATAGAGGCAATCGTCGAGCGGCAGTAGGGTATGTTTGCGGAAGGCCACCACGAGTGCTTCTTCTTCCACGGTCAGTGCTATTGATCGTGGTTGCTTAGGCCCCATCTCTGTGTCATGGGTATAGGCACGTTTACGCCACTTAGCTACCGTTTTAGGATTGAGGTTGTACTGGCGAGCTAGCTCGGCGGTCGAGCATGCACTTTGCTGAAGTGCTTGTCGGATGGCAGGCGTGGTGGTGGCGCAGCCGTGAAGAAGAGATGCCATAATATGTCCGGTTGTGTGTGATGACAAGGTAAGCCATCACACTCCGGGACTGTACACCTAAAGACCTCGACATTTTTTTCGAAAGCTGTGGCGGAGTATGGACGCCGTTTACGGAGTACGTAATAGGGCGTGCTGGAGACGAGCCGCAAGGCACGCCACCTGCCCTTGTGCAGCTAGCCAGAAGCAGCGGAGTAGATGGGGCTCAAGCTTGACATTTCACACAACCGTGTAGTTTCTTCTGCCACCCTTCGTCGCTCTGCTGCCGTGATGCGTTGTATTGAAGGGGGCTTTATTTATCATACTGCATATGCTCCCCCGCTCTTGGCAGCCCAGCACATGCCACGCTCCCCTCAGGTGCGCAGGTAATCCGTGACCAGTCTGTCGCCTATTTCCAAGGCCCGCCGTATGCGGTGGGTTGCACGTATTTTTCTAGTCTCTAATTTTCGACTACTATGTCCCCGCTCGTTCGTCATTCCCGTCGCCATACGGATGCGCATTCGCTTACCCAGACCAACCGCCTTCGCTTAGCACAATGCTGTGCGCTACTGTGCTTGCTGCTCGGATGGAGCATAGCCGCGCCGAAAGCGGCCGCCCAGTGGGCCGAAACCACCATTGATGGGAATTTTGCTTTAACACGCTCGGTCTATGCGGCCGATATCGACGGCGATGGCGACCTAGATGTGCTGGGTGCGGCTTTGAGTGCCGATGACATCGCGTGGTGGCGCAACGGGGATAGCAACGGGGGTGGTGACGGCTCGTCGTGGACCGAAACCACCATCGATGGGAATTTTGGTGCCGCACACTCAGTCTATGCGGTCGATCTCGACGGCGATGGCGACTTGGATGTGCTCGGGGCTGCTAATTTCGACGATGACATCGCGTGGTGGCGCAACGGGGATAGCAACGGTGGTGGCGACGGCTCGTCGTGGACCGAGACGACCATCGATGGAAGTTTTGATGGTCCAATCTCGGTCTATGCGGCCGATATCGACGGCGATGGCGACTTGGATGTGCTCGGGGCTGCTAATTTCGACGATGACAT
>CAYYHN010000498.1:0-4217 GCA_964471245.1 uncultured Rhodothermaceae bacterium
AACGGCTGGGGGTGCAAGAAGACCACGTCTACCTTTTTGCTGAGACTAACGTCGAAGCCATCATCGCCGCTGCGCAACAAAACGAACCCGACGTACTCATCGTTGATTCAATCCAAACGATTTTTCGCCCCGATTTGCAGAGTGCGCCCGGCTCTGTGAGCCAAGTACGCGAGAGCGCCGCGTCGATCCTCCAACTGGCGAAATCGCAAGAGATCCCGACGTTTCTCATCGGACATGTAACGAAAGACGGCTCCATTGCTGGGCCGCGCGTGCTGGAGCACATGGTCGACACGGTGCTCTACCTCGAAGGCGACCGGCATCACGCGTACCGGATCCTCCGCGCTGTCAAGAACCGCTTTGGCTCGACGAACGAAATTGGCGTGTTCGAGATGCGGTCGGGCGGCTTGCGCGAGGTGGAGAATCCCAGCGAGATCTTCCTGTCGGAGAAACGCTACGGCGTCAGCGGCTCAACGGTCGTCTGCACGGTCGAAGGTACAAGGCCGGTGCTCGTTGAGATTCAAGCACTCGTTACACCAACCTCCTACGGCACGCCACAACGCACCGCGACCGGCTTCGACAACCGCCGCCTACAGATGCTGCTCGCCGTCCTCGAAAAACGCGAAGGGCTGCGTCTCTCCACCCACGATGTCTTTTTGAATGTCGCTGGGGGCGTTCGGCTTGATGAGCCCGCTGTTGACCTCGGCGTCATTCTTGCCGTTGCATCCTCGTTCCGCGACATCCCAGCCGATACAAAAACCGTCTTGATCGGCGAGGTTGGTCTTGGTGGCGAGATTCGTTCGGTAAGCCAACTGGAGCCACGACTCCGCGAGTCGGCCAAGCTGGGTTTCGAATACGCCATCGTCCCTCAAGCCAACCTCAAAGGCATCGCCACACCTGCCAGCCTCAAGGTGAAAGGCGTGGATCGGCTGCACGATGTGATTGATCTCGTGCTATAGCTGCTTGTGCATGCGGACCAGAGGGACCGGCGCCCCACCGCTGTCATCCGATAAACGCTCCACGGCAACATACCCACAAGCGCGATACAACGGCTCTCCTGCTAGCGTTGCCATCAGATCAAAGCTTTGAAAACCCTTTGCTTGGGCTGCTTCTTCACATAGACGAAGGATGAGCCGCCCGACGCCTTTGCGCACGTGGTTCGGATGCGTGTACATCGCACGAATACGCGCCGCATCATGCTCAGGATTAAGCAGGTTGGCGCTTCGACCCGGCGAGGTGTCGCTCCCATAGAGCGTGTTGCGGAAACTCCATCCCCCACAGCCTGCCAGTTCGCCATCGCATGCGACCACGAAATAGGTGCCGTCTACAATCAATTGGGTATCCAGTCCCATGATGGCCCGACTGGACGCGATTTGGGTCGGCGTAAGGTAAGGCTGTTGCAAAGCACCAATAGCTGACTCCATTAATTCGCGCAAGGCGTCAAGGTCGTCCATTCGAGCAAGGCGATGCGTAAGATGAGATGCAGGCATGGCAGGGTGCATTTGGTTGGACAAGTATAGCACAAAGCTGCTTTAATCTGTTGGATCAGATCGCTGTCGATTCGTATTCTCAGGCCCCTCGTTCTTACAACGCAGCACATACGACTATGGCACGCAAACGACTCGGCATTGGCTTCATTGGCAGCGGATTCATTACCCGGTTTCACATCCAATCGTGGCAAGCCGTACGCGACGCCGATGTGTTGGGCGTCTGGAGTCCCAATCAGGAAAATGCCACCTCTGCTGCCGCGTTGGCGCGGTCACTCGATGTAGGCGAAGCCAAAGCGTATGCATCCATCACCGAAATGGTGGCGGACCCAGCCATCGACTGCTTGTGGATTTGCGGCCCCAATCACAAACGCGTCGAAAACATGGAGGAGATTGTCCACGCGCTGAAAAGTGGGCAAGGCGAATTGATCGGCATCGCGTGCGAGAAGCCCCTTGCGCGCAATGTGGCCGAGGCGCAACGGGTCGTCGAATTGATCGAAGAATCAGAGCTGCTGCATGGATACCTCGAAGACCAGCTATTTTCACCCAGCCTCGTGCGTGGGCGCGAAGTCGTGTGGCGGCGCGGTGCTTCGCTGACGGGGCGGCCCTACCTTGCCCGGGCTGCCGAAGAGCACAGCGGACCGCACGCTCCGTGGTTCTGGCAAGGTGCGCTCCAAGGTGGCGGCGTCCTCAACGACATGATGTGCCACAGCGTCGAAGTCGCTCGCTTCTTGCTCACACAACCCGGTCAACCCCGCGACAGCATCCGCATCCAAAGCGTCGCGGCAACCATCGCGAGCCTCAAGTGGTCGCGCCCCGCCTATGCCGATGACCTTGCCCAGCGCTTTGGCAAAGAAGTCGACTACCACACACGTCCTTCAGAGGATTTCGCGCGCGCGACCATCACCTACGAAGATGCTGCGGGCAACACGCTCATCGCCGAAACGACAACGTCGTGGAGCTTTGTTGGGGCGGGTTTGCGACTTAGCAGCGAATTGCTCGGACCAGAGTATTCGATGCAGCACAATTCGCTCGATGCAGGCGCCCGCGTCTTCTTCAGCCGCCGCGTATCGGGCTCCGAAGGCGAAGACCTCGTCGAAAAACAGAACGCAGAGCAGGGCCTGATGCCGATCGTGGGCAACGAAGCCGCTGAATATGGCTACGAAGACGAGAATCGCCATTTCGTGCGGTGCTTCCTTGCAGGCAAACAACCCGAACTGGGCTTCCATGCCGGACTGGAAGTCGTTGAGCTCCTTATGACGGCGTACATGAGTGCAGAGCAAGAACGCACCATCCGCTGGAAGCCCGACAACTTAGCCGCCTACATTCCTCCCGTCGCCGCCGGTACGTGGAAGCCATAATGCGCGGCTGTTGGGGGCTATTAGCTGTTAGCTGTTGGGTCTCTTACACAACCGGCTAGCCACACCCTCAAGATCGCCCTTTCACCCATCCTCCTTTTCCACCCTACAAAAATTGCCCCAACAATCGTCAAGCTATGTAGTCCTCCGTAACGGTGATTAAGTTGGCTTCCGCTCAAAAAACCAACATAATCGGATCGTCTCGCAGAAAGTTACGTTTTTGTTAGTAGGTTGAAACCGATCTCATTTCTTCCAAGTTGGTATCTTCTCCTCCATCTGCGTCCACCTATTCAGTTTAACGCGTCATGCACCCCACCGCATACGTGGAGCGCTTGGTAAACCTTCTGGATCCAACCGCCAACACGCTGCTCAACGCCACCTACGAGGAAGCAGTTGCCGCGCTAGCCTCGGGTGATCCCGACAACGTGCGCGCCCTCGACGGGCATTTTGCCCTGCTCCATAAAGAAGGTCAAACCGTCCGGATGGCACGCTCCATCGGCCGGCCGCTTCGGTACTTCTTGGCGAAGCTCATCGACGGGCCGTGCCTGATTGTGGCTGAGCGCATCGACGAGATTCATGCATGGCTACAAGCTGAAGGGCTCGACGACCAATTCCACCCGTCGTACACTCGGATGGTGCCTGCGCATTACATCGTCGAGGTGCAACTCATCGGCTGCCCGGACCCGAACCCTGTCTACACGCGCTACTTTACGCCTGAGCGCAACCGTTGGTCAACCGACCGTGACGACATCGGCACTCGCTACGTGGGTGCGCTTGCTGATGCCATCAACAACTGGCTCGACACCATCCCGAAAGACGCCCCGATCGGTGTGCCGTTCTCGGGTGGCATCGACAGCGGATCGGTCTTCTTGGTGCTGTACCACCTGCTGCTCCAACGCGGCGAGTCGCCTGCACGCTTGAAGGCGTTCACACTCAACGTGCAAGGCGGTGCCGATGCTGGCCAAGCCTTCGCCTTCCTCGATGACCTCGGCCTCGGCATGTTCTTGGAGACCATCGATGTCGCGCTTGAAGACCTTGACGTTGCCGAGACTATTGCAGCGGTCGAGGATTACAAACCCCTCGACATCCAATCGGCGACGATGGCGATGGCGCTATGCAAAGGCATACGCGCACGCTACCCCGATTGGCGCTATCTGATCGACGGGGACGGCGGCGACGAGAACCTGAAAGACTACCCCATCGAGGAAAACAGCGAGCTCACGATCAAGAGCGTGCTGAACAACCTCATGCTTTACCAAGAAGGTTGGGGCGTGGACGCGATCAAGCACTCACTCACGTATTCGGGTGGACAAAGCCGTGGCTTCATGCGGACCTAACTGCTTTACGGGCGCATAGGTCCGCATGAAGCCACGCA
>CAYYHN010000499.1:0-4217 GCA_964471245.1 uncultured Rhodothermaceae bacterium
AGTTCAGTCTGCGGGGCACCTTCGTTGAAGATACCGAGCAGTGCGCCCGTCTCGGGGTCGATCGCAAGGTCGTCGAGCGCCGTGTCGGCCGTCGAGTCGTCGGGGCCGATGACGGCGTAGGTGCGGCCCGCCCCGAAGGCGTCTGGGATGGCACTCCCGGTTGTTGGGTCGATCTGGATGAGCAGGTCGGGCTCAAGGTGCTTGCGCGAAATACCATAGAGGTCCCCAGAGATCGGGTGGAAAGCGAGGCCGTCCACATCGTCGAAGTCGCGCACGCCGCCGCTGCCGTTGCCTTCGCCAAATTCGCCGATAGCCGTGAACACGCCTGTCGTGAGATCGAGTGTCCCGAAGACGCCCGCGTTCGAGGCATAGAGCGTCGTGGTAAACGGGCTGAACGCGATGCCTTCGATAGCCACCGTGCCCGTCCGGCCGATCACCGTTTCCGTCCCTGTCAGCTTGTCAACACTGGTCAGCACATCCGGCCCACGCCCGTTATCGGCGACGAAGTAGCAGACGCGCTCCGGCAAGATGCGTCGGAAGCCGATGGCGTTGCCCGTGTCGATCAGGTCGAAGCCTACAAACGTGGCGGCTTGGGCGTTGGCGGTCGTCAGCACGGCATCGTCCGGCAGGTCGGTCGTCACGACGCGCGTGGCAAAGTTGCCTTCAGCCCCAAAGCGGAAGCGGTAACCGCCGTCGCCGTCAGTGCTGGTCGTCGCCAGCCGCCCTTCGCCCGTGTCGATGGTGCCGTTGCTGTTGGCATCGCGGTAGAGTTCGACGGTGATGCCTGCCGCGCCAAGGTCGCTACCGTCGAGCAGGCCATCTTCGTTCACATCTTCGAACACCGTCCCTGTGATCGTGTTGGGCGTGTTCGTCAAGCATACAAGCGCTTCGTAGTCGCCATTGCCGCCTGCGCCAAGCGTGGTGACGGCGGTCGTTGTGCCGCTGCTGGGGTCGATAGCGACAACGGGGCTGTCGGCGCGGCCTAGCGTAGCGAGCAGGGTGCCGTCAGCGGTGAAGGTGAGGCCTTCGGCGTTGCTGACATCAAGGACGGTGCTGGTCAAGACCGAGCCCGTGGCGGCGTCGAGCGTGAGGAGCCGCGTGTCGCCGCCGCTGTCGAGGTTAAGCAGCGCGTAGAACGTGCCGTCGGCCGGGTCGAACGCAAGGTCGTCGATGCTACCGCTCGCGTCGATCAATGCATAGTCGATCCCGCTGCCAAACGCGTCGTCGATGTTGGCACCCGTCGCGGGGTCGATGCGGATGAGCAGGTCGTTGCCTGCTTGATGGACACTGCCAAAGAGTTGCCCCGAGTAGGTATCGAAGGCGAGGCCGTCCACGTCGTTGAACGAGCGGACGCCATTGGCCCCAGCGCCACCGCCAAATGCGCCCCGCCGAGAGAACAGCCCGGTCGTCGGGTCTACCGTACCAAAGGCCCCGCCATTGGCACCGTACAGCACGCCTGCAAACGGGTCGTACGCCATCGCTTCGATGAAGCGGGTGCCTGCATTGCCGAGGACGCTTTCGAGGTTGGTGTCAAGATCCAGCCACGTCAGCACGTCATCGCTGCTCCCATTGTCCGCCATCAGGTAGCAGACATTATCCGGCACGGGAATCGCAAAACCGAAGTCATTGCCTGCGTCGGTATCGCTGAGGTCCAGAAAAGCGGCTGCTTCTGTATTGTCGGTTGTCAGCACGGCCTCATTGGGCAAGTCGTTTGTGTCGATGCGTACGGCAAAAGCGCCGGGCGTATCAACCGCGAAAGCATAGTTGCCGTCGCCATCGGTCGTCTCGGTGGTCCGTAGCGGCTCGCCTGCGTCGACGCGGCCGTTTTCGTTGGCGTCGTCGTAGAGTTCGACGGTGATACCCGCCGTGCCTGCGTCGCCGGGGCCGAACACGCCGTCGGTGTCAACGTCGCGGAAGACGGTGCCGACGATGCGATTGGGTGGCGGCGGCGGTGCATCGAGGCAGGCGAGGGCCTCGTAATCGCGGTTGCCATCCACACCCAGTTGGGCGACCAAGGTCGTCGTGCCATCGGCTGGGTTGATCGCGACGACTGAGGCGACGGCGTTGTCGAGTGAGGCCAAAAGCGTGCCGCCAACGTCAAACGCAAGGCCCTCGGCGTTGGTCACGTCGAGCACGGTTTCGGTGAGTACGGCACCCGTCGTAGGGTCGAGCGTGACAAGGTGCGACAGACCACCTGTAGCGGGATTAAACAACCCGAAGAGCGTGCCCGTTGCGGGATCGAAGGCAAGGTCGCTGAGCGCACCAACGGCATCCACCACCACATAATCGATGCCCGTTCCGAAGGCATCGGCCACAGCGCGCCCGGTGGTGGGGTTGATGCGGATCAGCAAAAAACGACCTGCCTTGCGGACGCTACCGTAAAGGTCGCCCGTGGTCGGATCGATGGCCAAGCCGTCCACATCACCGAAGTCGGTCGTGCCGAGCGCACCGTTGCCACTCCCGAATCGGCCAATGCGCGTGAACGCCCCGGTTGCAACATCGAGCGTGCCCAGCACGCCGGAATTGGCGGCGTACAGGGTGTTGGTTACGCGGTCAAGCGCGACGGCTTCGATATAGATCGTGCCTGCGTTGCCCACAACGGTTTCGAGGCCAGACGTCCGGTCAAGCCGTGTTAGTACATCGTCGGCACCGCCGTTGTCAGCGACGAGGTAGCAGACAGCAGCTGCATGTCCTAAGCCTTCGCTGGAGGCATGGGCTGCATGAAGCGTGTGGTTGGGGAGCCAAGAGAGGAGTGCAGGCAGGAGGAGCCCGACCAGAACAAGGCGTATCGACATGGTGGTGCTATGCCGAGTAGCTCGGCTGCATCACTGGATGTGGTCCATATCAGCACAAGACACCTGCCGATACGGGCTTCGTTTCCAGCAAGATTCTAGGGAGATACCGTGCGTGCTGCATTGAGGCGAAGGGAGCACACCACACACGAGATCCAGCCTGACCACCCTGATCAGACCGCCGCTGGAAATGGTTCTGGTATTGTTGTAAACGAAGAAAAACAGGGGATTTGCGAAAGGGGAATGGGAGGTTGGGGCGAGGGGTGGTGGGGTGGGTTTAGGCGGCGATGACGTTGGGAGTTACGTCGGCGATGCGCGTGCAGCCGCAGAGGGCGAGGGCGGCGTCGAGTTCTTCGCGGAGGATCGCGAGGGTGTGCGCGACGCCTGCTTCGCCGCCGAGCGCGAGCCCCCACAGCACCGGGCGGCCAATGGCGACTGCCGTGGCACCAAGCGCTAAGGCCTTCACCACGTCGGTGCCGCGCCGAATGCCGCCGTCGAGGATGATTGGCAGGGCACCGCCGAGTGTGTCGGCAATGGCAGGCAGGGCTTCGATGGTTGGGAGCGCGGTGTCGAGTTGGCGGCCGCCGTGGTTGGAGACGATGATCCCCGCGACGCCGTGCTGCTGCGCCAATGCGGCATCGTCGGGGTGGAGAACGCCTTTAATCCAGACAGGCAGCGACGTTTGGCTACACAGCCACGCGATGTCGTCCCAGCCGAGATCGGCCTTGAAGTAGTCGTGGATGTAGCGGCTCAGGGCCGACGTACCTTCTTCGCGCCCCAGCGTATCACTGCCGCCGACGTTGAGGTTCTTGGCCTGCAAGCCCTCTGGCAAACTGAAGCTGTTGCGCAAGTCACGCTCGCGCTTGCCACGCACAGGCACATCCACCGTCACCACGAGCCCTTGGCACCCGGCGGCTTCGGCGCGGCGCACCAAGTCGAGCGTCATAGCTTCGTCGTAATGCACATACAACTGAAACCACAACGGCCCCGTCGCGGCTTCGGCGACTTCTTCAATGGATGAGGTCGCCAGCGAACTCAGCACCATGATTGTGCCTGCCGAGCCCGCCGCTCGTGCCGTAGCAACTTCGCCTTCGGGATGCGCGAGTTGCTGAAACGCCGTCGGTGCAACCATGATCGGCATGCGCATCTCTTGCCCCAGCACCGTCGTCGTCAAGTCGCGTGGCCCGATGTTGCGCAGCACCCGCTGGTGCAGCCGAATGCACTGGTATGCCGTCTGGTTCTCGCGCACCGTGATCTCATCGTCAGCCCCACTGGCATAGTAGTCGAAGGCCATCTTGGGCAGCTTCGCCTCTGCAGCCGTCGCCATCCCGTGCAGGTTGATGTAAACGTTCATTTCGTGATTCGTGGTTTGTACGCTCGGCTCCGCCTCGCTTTCGTGATTCGTGTGGTTAATGTATTCAGTAG
>CAYYHN010000500.1:0-694 GCA_964471245.1 uncultured Rhodothermaceae bacterium
GTAGACATCAACCGACTGTGCATAGCCAGAAAGGACGGGGCCGAGTAGGGTCGTCAACAGGAAAACCAAGCGCATCGCAACACTCCGATATGAAAACAGGCACACCCTGCAACGTAGGATGTGCCTGTTTGGAAAGCAACGCGTGCGAGAAGCAAGATGCTACTTCAGCAAGACCATGCGGCCTGTGTGTACGGCGGTACCTGCTTGGATGCGGTAGAGGTAGAAACCGCTGGGCAGGTTCCGCGCATCGAACCGCACGGAATGCAAACCAGCCCCTTGGGTGCCATCGAGCAGTTTGGCGACCTCACGCCCCGTCATGTCATAGACCGCTACGGTCACATGGGCCGTTGCCGGTAGCTGGAAACGGATGGTCGTCTCGGGATTGAAGGGGTTCGGGTAGTTGCCAACCTCAGAGAGGGCAGCCGAAGCCGCTGCGCCAGCAAGCGTGAAAAGGGCATCGCTGAAGTCCACGACTTTGGTGTCGTCGATGCTGCGCACCCGCACGCGAAAATTGTTGCCGGGCGTCAACCACGTGTGCACGGACCAGGTGTGGATGCCGTCGTTCGTGGTGCGCTTTGCGATGGTCTTGCGATACGTATCGCCTTCGAACAAAACGAGCTGCACGTCGCCCGGAACGTTGTTGGTCTCCCACAGAATGGTGACGGTGTCGCCGAGGTGCCACGTCTCGCCTCCG
>CAYYHN010000500.1:725-4201 GCA_964471245.1 uncultured Rhodothermaceae bacterium
CGTTGGTGTGTCAGCACTGAGGCCGATGCTGAAGGCGGCATCGCTGAAGTCGACGATGCGTGTGTTGGCCGTGTTACGAACACGGACAGTGTAGTCGCTGCCTTCACCTACGCTCGATGGCACCTTCCACGTGAAGCGGCCCGTATTGGCAGTGCGGTGCGTGATGGTCTTGTGGTAGCGGGTCCCCTTGAACAGGACAAGCTGCACGTCATCGTCGAGGTCGCCTGGATCCCATGTGATCTCTACATCTGTTCCCCAGCCCCAGTTTTCGCCACCGTTGGGTGCCAAAATCTGCAAATTCGGGTTGACGAGGATGCGTTTGATCTCGAACGGCAGGTCGCTATAGTCACGGATGTCACCGTCAATGAGGCTTTTGATGCGCACCTTGTAGTCGGTCCCCGAGCCATAGGTGTGGGGTACCGCCATCATGTACGATCCTGTGTTCGGCGCATGCGGATCGATGTTTTCGTAGTATTGTCCGCCTTTGTAGAGCGCAATGCTGACTTCACCGACGATTTCTTGGGCATCCCACGTGATTTGGACGTGCTGCCCGGTCTGCCAGACTTCGCCGCCGTTGGGTGCCGTCATCCAAAAACCCGGCGGGTTGGGTACGATGCCGAGGTTAATGGCATTGAAGGCTGCAATCCAGTCACCGTAGGCGGCAGGGTCCCGTTGCGCTTCATTCTGTTCGATGTGCACGAAGTTACCGTAGTAGCTGTCGGCTTTGCGCTCGCAGACGGCCTCGGGGATGATACCACTCAGCAAGCGCCCCTGTACATTGCCGGTTCCGGTGAGGCCACACGCCGGGGCATCGCCGGGCACCGTTACCGCCCAGCCGGTCGTGTTGACAAGATTCGTTTTTAACTGGTCGATGATGGAATTCGCTAAGGGCTCCCGCGTTGTGCCGTGCGTGACGTATGCTTCGACGTTAGGGCAGCTGTCGTCGCCCATGCCGTGCAATTGAAACGAAACGAGGTCATCGAAGGCAGGGAGCGTCTGCAGGGCCTCGAAGGTGGCTTGGAACATCGTTTCCGGGTTGTGCGCTACATCGGCTTCCCCATAATTCTTGTTGGGAATGCAGTCGCAATCGTCTGCATTGGCGTGGCGGTGTGCGCCTGCCATCACGAAGGTGCGCGCTTGCACACCCTTGAAGATGGCAATGCCCTGTTCCGGTGTGCCGGCATCGTGCAACGGGTGTGCGACATCAATGGAGAACGGCTTGGCTTGTTGGGAGCTGTTGTAAATGAACGTGCCCCAGCCAGCATCGACGCGGTTGTTGTTGTTGCCGTCGAGCGTTTCCAGCAGGATGCAGTAGTTCTGCCCGTTGTCGACGAACGTGTCGACCGTGTAGCGGTTGGCTAGGGCAGCGGGCAGCGCGTTGGCATTGCATACACCGCCGACGATGTTGGTGATGGCGGTACGCCACGCTGCTAGCTCATTGGACGTTGGGGCTTGGTAACCCTCTGAGCCGGATGTCGGCATGTAGCTCTTGATGCAGCTGACGACGTTATCAAGAGCGTTTTCGTTTAAACACGATGCTGGGTTGGCAGAGGCAGCGTTTGGGCGTGCGCCCATAGCTATTAACAGGAGAACCAAACAGATCGGGGTGAGCAACAGGTGATTTGGGCGCATAAGTCAGGGCGAACGTGTAAAATGCAACAGGAGAAAAAGCGCTTTCAAATGAGGGGTGATCACTTGAAAACCACTGATGCATTACTGACGGCAACCCGTGCGGGGCTTAAGGTGGTGTTCGCTTGAAGATCCAACCAAGGAACTGCGTAGATTCAAAGGAGACAAAATCGACGCGCGCAATCAACCTTAACGCAGCGCACTGCAATGCACAGCTGTGAAATGTTCATTTCGACCTACCAGAATAGAGCGAAAAGCACGTGCTAAAATGGGACATGAACGAGTGAAAATCTTCCGGACGTGTCATGCTGAGAAATCCAGCGCAAACGAAATTTAGGCTTCCGCGCAGGATGAACCGTCGTCTGCGCCTTTGCCCATACCTCACCAAGCAGGTCATCGCAAGCCCATGCAGCGGGCATGGCGATTTCCTCATGAATGGCAGACGATCTTCGGGGCGCAGCCATATATGCTATCGTCTGGTTCATCGCTTGTCGAGAGCTCTTGGGGTTTTCACGTTCTTTGCCGCCCAAAGAACCAAAGGCCTGCCGTCTCCAAAACGCACGAAGCCCGTTCCCATCACACAAGGCCGGACCCGCTGGACCACATGCCATATCACAATCCGATAGGCGTTGACTTGACGGCCCACCGGCTCAACGCGCCGGGCTTCCATCCACCGCGCCCTGCCCCGGAGACGGCATTGGTGCACGCCCACAACACGTTGTGAAATACTTACCTTTTACCAACGTCTGTTATATTCCACATGCGCGCCCGTAGGGCAGCAGCGTCTCATTCATGGGCTATGTGCGAAGGGAAGCACCCCGGTGCGTTTAGCCGGTGGGCATCGTGGCATAGCATGGGTCGTCGTGCACGGTGTGAGTTGCCCAGCGGGTCCGGCCGCGTGTGATGGATAGGGGGGTGCGGGTTTTGAATGAGACAAGGCGTTTGGTCCTTTGCGCCTCCAAGGACAGAAAGGATTTGGTATGTTGGTGCTACGAAGCGCGTGAGAGGAAGCCGTTTTTCGACCTGCAACGTTTGATAGGAGCAGAGTTCTGTTGTCGAATTAAGCAGATCTTTCGATTCGGTCCTTTCGGCTTCGCCCAAGATGACCCTGTTTAAAGTCGTACAAATTAGCACACGTTTGTCCTGCTTACTAGAAAACGAGTTCGGCGGCGCGTTGGAGCCCGTCGGCGGACTGCTCGATCTTGCCGCGTAGCCTCGGCGAGTAGTCGGGCGGCAGGTTCAGGAGGAAGTTGTCGACGATGGCGGCTGCTTCGGGCGATTGATGGCCGCCGAGGGTAGCGTCGAGCCAGCGTTTAGGGAAGAAGATGTCGCCGGTGCGCTGGATCTCGTCGACGAGTTCAAGGCTGGGCAGCAGCAACGACTCGGCCTCGCGGGCGCGCAGCGGATGGTGCAGGTAGCGGACGGCTTCGAGCACCCACGGCTCGCGGGCGCGGTTGGCCTCGTCGCGGAGCCCTTCAAAAAAACCGATACGGTATTCGGGATCGGGCGCTAGAGCCAGCCGCACAAAGTCGAAGCGGGCGCGGCGGTCGGGGTTGGTGATGCGGTCGGCTTGCTCGTCAAGGATTGATTCTGCGACGACAGGGAGTCGGACCGCCAGTTCGTAGGCCATCGCGGTGTAGTCCCGCTCGGAAAACGTAAGGCTATCGACAACTTCTTCTTGGGCCCAGATACGCTGGACACGCGCTACGGCGTCGCTGCTGAGCATCAAGCTTCGGTAACTGCGGAACAGCGCGGCGCGTTGCGAGGTGGTCTCGGCTGCTTCGAGCGCCGTCCAGAGCATGTTTTCGACAGTGGATGCACGTTGGCGGCGTTCTTGCGGGGAGAGG
>CAYYHN010000501.1:0-4200 GCA_964471245.1 uncultured Rhodothermaceae bacterium
CCGAATCCCTTTCAAGGACAGGCGACAATCCCCTTTGTCTTGGATGAAGCAACGGATATTCGACTGCGCGTGATCGACCTGCTCGGCAAAGAGGTGGCGGTCTTGGCGGATGGGTTTTGGCCCGCAGGCCACCACGCTACCCAGTTCGATGCCGCCTTGCTCCCGAGTGGCCTCTACCTCTATCAGTTGGAGGTTGGCAAAGTGAATCAGACACGCCAACTGGCCTTGGTGCGATGAAGCAATTCGCCAGCCTCATACTCCTTGGCTACTGCGCCATGTTGCCCCTCTTCGGGCAAGCGCCTACGTGGTCCGTCGATGCGAACGCCTATTCATCGTCCATGACGATAGTTGGTCGGGTCGTGCTGGATGGACTGGTACTTGACCAGCCGCAAGCGCGAGTCTCGGCATGGCAGGGCAGTACGTTGCGTGGTGTGGCTGATGTGAACTTGGTCGATGGGCAAGCGCTGTTCTTCCTTTCGATCTACGGTGCACCCAGCGAAACGGCTACGCTGTCCTTCCAAGTATGGCATCCCAGCAAGGATTCGGTTTACACGGTGCTGAACACAATCACCTACGAAGCTGATGCGCGATTCGGACGGGTCGGCGAGCCCTACGTGTGGGCAAACACCACGGCCAACAACCAGCCCAATTGGACGGTAAATCCTGCAGCCTATCCTGCGTCGATGAGCATGGTCGGGCAGATCTTCGTGCAAGGCCAACGCCTCCGCCATCCCAACGACCAACTCGTGGCCCTCGTCGGCGACAGCGTACGTGGCATCGCAACGCCCGTCGACATCAACGGGCAGACGCTTTTCTTCCTTACGGTTTACGGCGATGGGGCCGCCAACGAGACGGTGACATTTCGTGTCTATGATGCCGCCGCCGATCTCGTCCGCGACCTAGCCGAGTCGGTGGAATTTACGCCGGAGGCGATCTCGGGGTCGCTTGGGCAACCGTTCACATGGAACATGGGCATCGGGTTCGGGCGGCCTACATGGGATTCACAACGTGTGACCTATCCATCTTCGATGAGTGTGGTCGGCGCGGTGTTGATTGACGGTGTGCGGAGTACGCACCCAACGGATCTGCTCGCAGCGTTCGTGGGGGATGAAGTTCGCGGGGTTGCCCGTCCAACTTTTGTAGATGGGCAGCAGCAATTTTTCCTACAAGCCTACGGAGACGCTTCGGCGCGAGATACCTTGACGTTCAAAGCCTATGCCTACGATCCAATTTCGGGCGAGCAGCGAGTCTTCGATCTATCGCAGCGTATGCCGTTTGCAGCGGAAACCGTCGCCGGGCAAGCCACGCAACCGTTAGCGTTTTCCAACGGTGCCCTTGCCGCCGAACGTCCCGATACATGGACCGCGTTCCGACCTAATGCATTCCCGGCTTCCATGCAGGTCGTAGGTGTACTGCGTGTAGCCAGCACTTACATCGGCGAGCAGCTGGTGCAGGATGTAGTCGCGGCCCATCCGGAGGATATGGTGGCCGCTTTCGTCGGCGATGCGTTGCGCGGGGTGGCCAAGGCTGAGCAGGTCCAAGGCCGTTCGCTGTTCTATCTCAACATCTACGGCGAAACCCAGGGCAGCGAAACGCTCACCTTCAAAGCGTATTACGCCGCTGCCGACAAGGTGGTAGATGTCGACCAGACCCTCGAATTTGCTGCGCATACCACCATCGGATCCTTCGGCAAGCCCGTCGAATGGCAAGGCGGCCCGATCCCGCTCGAATTCAGCGTGGCGACCGAGGATTTTGATGCATCGATGGTAGTCAATGGGCAGGTCACGCCGCAGGGAGGTGCTACAGCCTTGGCGGGTGATGTCGTGGCCGCGTTCGTGGGCGAGGAAGTCCGGGGCACGGCGAACCTGACGGCCCCTGCAAACAAGCGCGGAAGCCGCAATGCACTGGATTTCTCCATGCAGATTGTCGGCGATGAAGCCGACGATACCGTCATTTTCAAGACGTACAGCCTGCAAACCAATGAGCTTTCCGTGATTGAAGAGACTGTGCCATTTGAGGAAGATGCAGAAGTGGGCGATGCCGAAAACCCAGTATCCATGACGGCAACGCAACCGCTACAACTAAGCCTTCGGGTCTTCCTTGAAGGTGCGTATGCGGGCGATGGACGGATGAACACATGGCTGCGACAAGGAGGGTTTCTCACCAAACAGCACCCGTATACCGACACGCACTTCAACGGCACGCCCCTAGCATACGCAGGCGAAGACTCCGTGAGCACAATCCCTGTAGAAGCGGTCGACTGGGTGCTCGTGGATTTGCGATCCGATGCGACCGCTGCCTCTTTTGTGGCGCGCAAGGCGGCCCTGCTCCTTTCGAATGGAGAAGTCGTCCACTCGGATGGTGTGAGTCCGCTGCGGTTCCAGAATGTTGAGCCGGGCGCGTACTACGTGGTCGTGCGCCACCGAAACCACCTACCCGTAATGACCAGCACCCCGCTCCGTCTCGACACCACACCTACGCTCCACAACTTTTCGACGGCCCAAAGCCAAGCCGCCGGGAGCAATCCCATGAAGCAGCTGGCAGCAGGTGTATTTGGCCTTTACAGCGGCGACTCGAATGGCTCTGGCGGTGTGACGGCGAGCGACAATGCGCTCTGGTTACAAGTCAACGGTACGGCTGGCTACTTCCCCGGTGATTTCAATCTCACCGGAGGAGCTACCGCCTTCGATCACATTTTTTGGGTCCTCAACAACGGCTTAGGGGGACAAGTACCCGAATGAACACCCCAGTAATCCTACGACGTATGCTGTTCTGGTGCCTCTTGGTTTCCTCCAGCATTATACATGCTAATGTAAGTGCAGCAGTAGCACAAACGACTTCAGTGGATGCTCGCATGGAAACCGCTATTAATGTGGGGGCTGGAACGGGCGGACTCGACCAGCTGCAAGTCACCTTAGAGCTGAAAGCAAACGGAGCCGCATTTGATTTGGGCAACTCGACCCTGATGCTGACCTACAACAATGCGGCTTTGGCCGTCCCTTCTGGTGCCAATGCCAATGGCAACTTGCTTGTCAATGGCACCGACTACGCCTTCATTGATCCATTTGTTTTCAGTGGCGGTGACCTCAAGTTCTACCAAAGTGATCTACGAGTCTTCTCCGTTTCCAATCGCATCTCAGTCAATGTAGTGTTGAGTGTGCAGAACCTCGGTCAGCCAGTACGTTTGGGGTTTACGCCCGTCGTCCACTTGTTTTTCGACATTATCGATTCCGCTGAAGCGGCGCAACTGGCATGGGTAGGTGCTCCTGATGCCAACCCCACAGAAGTATCCCTTGAAGACAACACAACGAAAGTCACCACCAACCTCATTCAGCCCAACCCTTCGCTGACGCCGTATCGTACGGCGCAATCCGGTATGTGGGGCGCGGCGTCGACGTGGCAGCGGAGAAGTGGTCTAGCTTGGGTGGCGACAGGAGTAGGTGAGTTCCCCGGCAGCGATGGGACCGAGCCCGATGTGCTGATTCGTGATGGGCATACGGTGACGCTCGGTGCCGATGCCACGGCAAAAGACCTGACGGTTGGCGAAGGAACATCCGGTAGTCTCGTCACAGATGGAACGGCACGCACGTTGACGTTGCTCGGCGACCTCACACTCGCAAGTGGCGGTACGCTTACCCTGCCCGACGACGGCTCATTGCTGGGCATCTCTGGGTCCGGTGAGCAAACGCTGACTAGTACAAGTGCCTTGTCGATTCCGCGTGTGACGCTGAATACAGCAACGGGAGGCCTGACCTTTGGGAGTGCAACCACCATCAGCACCCTCGCAACCTTAGCACAAGGCCGCCTCCTTGGAGCAAACAACCTGACCGTCTCGGGCACCCTCGCCATGACGGGTAGCGCCACCGTGACGGGCAATCCCACCTATGGCAACTCGTCGGTGCTGCGTTACGCGACGGGAGCCACGACCACCGTTGGCGACGAGTGGAAAGCCAATGCCAGCAGCGGCGTTGGCGTGCCCCAGAGCATCGAGTTGACGACCAATAATACCCAGCTGTCTTTCGGCAGCGGTGCCCAAGCGCGTACGGTTCTCGGCGGCGTTTCGCTGGCTTCGGGCACGACGCTAGCCTTATCGAGCAGCGCGGGTGGGGACCTCAACGTGGGTGGGGCATTTGTGAACAACGGCACGCTGACGGACAACGGCCGCACGGTGACATTCAACGGCAGCAGTGCGCAGAGCCT
>CAYYHN010000502.1:0-4195 GCA_964471245.1 uncultured Rhodothermaceae bacterium
ACGGAAGACAGGCCATCGGAAGCCGCTTGTGTGCCCTGCCGCTTTTTTGTAGATAGCTTTTGTCCCCTCCACGTCCTCTCCGTCGCCGATGCAACATCGCGCTCTGTCCGTCCTGTTCCTTGGTTTGATTGCAGCAGGCGCGGCCTCAGCGCAAACGGCTACCATTCGCGGATTTGTTCTGGAGAGCTCCACAGGCTTGCCCATGCAGGGTGTCAACGTCTATCTGGAGCAAGACAGCCGTCTCATTAATGGCGTTGCGACTGATAGCGACGGACTCTACACACTGGCGCGTATTCCGGTGGGGCGCTACGTACTGAAGGCCTCGTTCATCGGCTACACCACGTATGCGGACACGCTGCGTTTGCAGCAGCAAGAAGACATCTATCAGATCAACATCACGCTGGAGCCTGACGCCTCCGAGATGGGCGAGGTGACGGTGGAGGCGCAGCGCGAACGTGAAGGGATGGCGCGCGTCGTAGCGGGGCAGCAGACGGTGCAGCCGCGCGATATCGAGATGGTGCCCACCGTCGATGTCTCAGGTGATCTTGCGGCATTCATTACAACCTTGCCTGGTGTCATCACCACGGGCGACCGAGGCGGACAACTCTTCATCCGAGGCGGCGAGCCGTGGCAAAATCTCGTCCTGCTCGATGGCATGGTGGTTTACCAGCCCTTCCACATCCTCGGCTTCTTCTCTGCGTTTCCCGTCGATATCATCAGCCAAGCCGACGTATACGCCGGTGGATTTGGAAGCCGGTTTGGTGGGCGCCTGTCGTCGGTCATCGATGTGGCGACGCGGCCTGGCAACAAGAAGGCATATGGGGCTAGCGTGTCGGTCGCGCCGTTTGTGAGCAGCGTGTTGCTCGAAGGACCTCTTACCGAAAGCGACCGCTTCTCTGGGCTCGTTTCGTTTCGGCAATCCGTCATCGAGCAAGGTGCTTCTCGTATCGTTGACGACGACTTGCCCTATCGTTTCGGTGATGTCTTTGCTAAGGTTCACGGCAACATCACGCCTAACAATCAGACCTCGTTCACGTACATGCGCACGTACGACCGTGGGCGTGTTTTTGAGGGCACGGCAGACGATCCCCGCGCCAACAACGATGTAGGCGATACGCCGCTGATCGAGTCGAGCTTCAACCGCGAGCAGGACATCCGCTGGATGAACGAAGCCTACGGTGGCCGTCACCTCATCTTGCCTCGGAAATTCCCGATAGCTGCCGAGTTGCTCGTCTCGTACTCACGCTTCCAGACAGAATTTGGCCCACCTGACGACGCGTTGCGGACGTCGAAGGTTGGGCGCATCAACGGTGAGGCCAATGTGACATACTTTGCTGGACCGCTGGAGGTCAACTGGGGTATGTTCGTCAATACCATTGAATTGAGCAGCGAACTCGGTGGGTTGTTTCAAGATCAGGAGATCCGCCAAGAGTTTCTGACAACGGCGGGGCTGTACATTGAGCCCGAGTTTGAGGTGAACCCGAACCTACAGGTTCGCGCTGGGTTGCGGCTGAATGGCTTCGCCAGTCGCGCCCGTGCCGCGCTCGATCCGCGGCTGCGCGCCATCTGGACGAAGGGGCGGCACGAGGTGAGTGCGGCGTTTGGCATCTACCACCAAGAGATTGCAGGGCTGAGCGACCGCCGGGACGCAGCATCTATCTTCACCGCATGGGCACCGGTACCGTTTGGTCGGCTGCCGCGTGCGACGCACTTTATTCTAGGATATCGCACACAACTCACGCCGTGGCTCGAAGCTGCTTCAGAGGGCTTCTTCAAGCGAATGCGCAACCTCTACGTAGCCGAGTGGACTGCTTTCCCTCGTCTGACCACGCGCCTCCAGCCTGCCGACGGCATCGCCTTTGGTATGGACCTTCGGTTTGATCTCCGCCTGCGGAATCTGTACGGCTATGTCACCTATGGCCTGTCGTTTGTCGAATATGAAGCACGGCAGTCGACCTTGCTGCTCTGGTATGGCTCCGAGACGCTGCGCTATACACCACCGCATGACCGCCGCCACCAGATCAATGCCCTGCTGAGCACCACGCTGGTGGGCTTTGACCTCAGTGCGCGTTGGCAGTTTGGTTCGGGCTTGCCGTTTAATCGTGCCCTTGGCTTCGATGGCTTTGTGCTGCTCGATGGCGACATCGACCCATTCACCGAACCGGGCAGCCGTCGCGTCATCTACGAGCGCCCCTTCAACGGTCGCCTCCCTACGTACCATCGCCTTGACGTGTCAGCCGAGCGTCCGTTTCGGATAGGCAGTCTCGAAGCCAAAGCGCTCATTAGTGTCATCAACGTGTACGACCGTCGCAACCTGTTCTACCTCGATGTGTTCACGTTGCGCCGCGCCGATCAATTGCCATTCATTCCTACCTTCGGCCTCAAAATCGACCTCACCTCATGACCGATGCTGCTCGTACATGTTGCTTGGCGCTGGTGCTCGGGTTGGCCTTGCTGGCCTGCGAGGAAAGCGTTGACCCCGTGCTGGAAACGGAGCGGCCTTACACGCTGTACGGCTACCTCAACCCCCTAGCCGATACGCAGGCTGTGCGCGTTTTTGACATTGAAGGAACGCTGGAGCCGTCGCCGGGTCTGCCACTGAACGCGCAGGTTGTGTCCACACGAGAAAGAGATACTCCTGTCGCATGGCGAGACTCCGTTGTTAGCTACCGCAATGGCACATTTGGCAACGTTTACTGGGCTCCGTTCCGCGCTGATTTTGAGACCACCTATCGTATCGAGGCTACCGATGCTGTGGGTGAGACGGCCTCTGTGACAGTGCGGACGCCGCCCGAAGTGATGCCGGTCATTGAAGACCCTATTGCCATTCCCGGCTTTGTCGAAAGCCCCGTTCGGTGGCCAGATGCACCACGGTTGCTTGATATCGTTGTAACCTACAAGATCCAGATCGTTTTGCCTAATGGCAGTGGCGGCGAACGCTTTGACATCCGTGTCGATTACGATGGCACGCAGGAACGGATCGAAAACGGATGGGTGGTGACTGTGGACCTCTTCAAAGACATCGAAGAGATTGTGGCGTTTCTGTTTTCCCAGCGGTTCAATTTCCGTGCGATTGCATTGGAAGAAATTGAGATGGCGCTGTTGGTGACGTCGGAAGAGTGGTTTCCACCCGGTGGCGAATTCGATGCCGAGGTGCTCGTCGAACCCGGAACCTTCTCCAATGTTGATAATGGGTTTGGCTTCGTCGGTGGGGGCTACCCCGCGAAGGCGAATTGGTTGCCACCTGAGGACGTCATCCGGCAAGCTGGCTTCGTACCAGTTCCCGACGATGCCGATGGTGGATGAGTCGTGATGATTGCTGTGCGACCCCATGAAACGAATCCAAATCGAGCATTTCGCGTATCATGTGCGATTCGCCTGTCTTTTTTGACGGTTTAACCTGATCTGCAAGCATCATGCGGCAGGTCGTTGTTTCTTAAGCTCCGCACGTTGCGGGCGGTTGGGCCAAGGGCCAGCGTCATCCGAATCCCATCGCTGTCTTCCCAAATCTATTTGTCCTTTCCTGAATGATCGTATGCGGCGTAGCCTGATCTTTCTGTTACTCGTGTTGATAGCCACTCCCATAATTGGGTGGGCCCAAGACGCTGATCCCTACGAAGAGGGGGTGCTAGCATTCCGTGAAGGGCGGCATGAGGCTGCCCGCGATGCGTTGGAGCGTGCTACCGAGGCTGATCCCGAGGATTCCGAAGCATACTTCCTCCTCGCTCGGCTCTACTTCGAAACGCCACTGCGCGATACCAAAAAAGCTGGACGCTTGCTCGATCAAGCGCTCGAAATTGAGCCTGAAAACGTTCAGTACCTTGTTGCACGGTTAGAGCAAATGCGCGTCGAGTCGTGGAACTTCTTCACGGAGAAAACGCGAGAGCGCAAGCGGCGCGAACTTGCTATCCGCATCCTGAAGCTGGACGATACCAATGCCTTCGCCCACGAAGAGCTCGGCGAAGGATTCATCCGCGATTTTTGGCGCTACCGCAATGCCTTCATGTACCCGACGCTGGAATTTGGGGCTTACGACTACCGCCAGCGCTTCGAGACCGATCCGTTTGCTGCCGCTTTTGCTGATCAACTTGACATTCTCGAACGGGACCTGAACCTAGAGCCCGGCGAGATTACCCGGGACCGTGTGCAAGGTGGTACGTTTGGTGGCTCGGTCTCGCCTGACCAAGTATTTTTA
>CAYYHN010000503.1:0-4188 GCA_964471245.1 uncultured Rhodothermaceae bacterium
TGGCAATCTTAATGGCTATTGCAGCCGGCTACACTACTTTTCTGAATGGTTGCACAACAACGAGCAGCGCGGCCATTTGACGCAGTTGACCGAGACGTTGGGCGGCAAGCCGCTCGACAAGACGCTCAATTTTATGGGCACGCACCGCAGCAGTTACCCGCGTCTTGTAGACAACGATAGCCTCTTCGCCGGAATTTTAGAGATGGAAGCGGACCTTGCGGATTTAGAGATGTTCTATATTCCGCAAGATGAAATCCACATGGTTTACGATCAGTTAGAAGCAGGCGACATTATTGCCACGGCAACAAGCATCGACGGCTTGGATGTGTCGCACTCCGGGCTCGTTTATGACCACGGAGACGGGCGAAAGGGCTTCTTGCACGCTTCGACCGAGGGGGGCGTTAAGGTTTCGCCAGATCTTCAAGCCTATGTGCAGAACAACCGCATCCAAATTGGCATTGTCGTAGCGCGCCCAGTGCGTCGTTAGCACTGAGCCCTCTTCTCATTTAGAATCGTGCCTGCCAACCTATGGATACTATCCGACGCATCGGCGTCTTCACCAGCGGCGGTGACGCACCCGGCATGAATGCCTGCGTGCGTGCCGTTGTACGCACTGCCATATCGAACGACCTCGAAGTGGTAGGCATACGCCGCGGCTATGCTGGCATGATCGACGGCGACTTTGTCGAAATGGAGAGTAAATCGGTCTCCAACATCTTGCAGAAAGGTGGTACCATTCTCAAGAGCGCCCGGTCTAATGAGTTCCGTACGCCGGAAGGGCGAGCAGTTGCTGCCAAGAACCTTCGTGATATGGGTATCGATGGCCTCGTCGCTATTGGTGGAGACGGCACGTTGCAGGGCTGCTTCCGTTTCTACGAAGAGCACCAGATCCCGTCAGTTGGTTGCCCCGGCACCATCGACAATGACTTGTTTGGTACCGATGAAACCATCGGCTATGACACGGCACTCAACACCGCGTTGGAAAACATCGATCGTATTCGCGATACAGCCGATGCCCACGATCGCTTATTCCTCGTCGAGGTAATGGGGCGCGATGCTGGGTTTATTGCCCTGAACTGTGCCATCGGTGGGGGGGCAGAGATGGTGCTCATCCCTGAAATTCTGAACGACATCGACGAAATCAAGGCCAACATTCTTTCTTCGATGTCTGCGCAGTCGCGTTCGTCGATTGTCGTTGTTGCAGAAGGGGAAGAGTTGGGCGGTGCGCGTGTGATTGAAAAAGCCCTGCGTGAAGACGATACGTTTTCATTTATTGATCTGCGCGTGTGCATTCTTGGACATACGCAGCGTGGCGGTACGCCGTCGGCGCGAGACCGGGTGTTGGCGAGCCGCTTGGGCGCCGCTGCTGTCGAGTCGCTGCTCGAAGGCCATGCCAACGTCATGGTGGGCATGGTTAACCACGAAATCAAACTGACCCCGATGCGCAACGTGTGGAGCCGCACCAAGAGCATCAACTACGAATTGCTGAAGCTGACACAACTACTCAGCTAGCGCGCCCGTTCGCGTGTGCAGCCCGTCCAAGTGCAGAGGAATCCGATGAAGAGCTATCCGTCCGTTACCGAACAAGCAGGCAAGAAGAAAGACGTTGAGGCGATGTTCGACAACATCGCGCCGAAGTACGACTTGCTGAACCGCGTCCTGAGCTTTGGGGTCGATACGTGGTGGCGCAAGCGCGCCGTCGACCTCATCAAAGCCGACAAGCCGAGCCGCATCCTCGACGTAGCAACAGGAACGGCCGATCTCGCTCTAGAAGCCATGCGCCTCGAGCCGGAAGCCATTGTGGGCGTGGATATTGCGGAAGAGATGTTGAGCATTGGGCGCGAGAAAATCGAGGCGAAAGGCTGGAGCGATCGCATCACATTGCGCACTGGTGATGCCGAGCGGCTGCCGTTCTCCGACAATCAGTTCGATGCGGTGCTCGTTGCATTTGGCGTGCGCAACTTCGAAAACCTCAAGCAAGGCCTTGCCGAAATGCATCGCGTCTTGCGGCCCGGTGGCAGCCTCGTCGTGTTGGAATTCTCGCAGCCGCGCGCATTTCCGATTAAACAGGGCTACGATTTCTATTCCAAGCACATCCTGCCCCGCATCGGCCGAACCATCTCTAAGGACGATGGCGCGTACGAATACCTGCCCGACTCCATTCGCGCCTTCCCCGATGGGAAGAACTTCCTCGATATTCTAAGCGAGGTCGGCTATTCGAGTAACGAGTGGCACCCGCTTACGTTTGGAGTGGCATCGTTGTACAAAGGCGTGGCGTAGGCTGGCGGGCCTGTAGGAATGCTACCAAGTCTTGCCAGTCGAAGGGTAAGCTATGGTTGAAGCAGATCTACAACGCATTGAACAAACGTTAGGGGTAGTACTTCCGCATGCCTACAAAGAAGTATTGCTGGCCTATCCATTTGATAGCAAAGAGTACGTCGCGTTAGACGCGTTGGTTGATGATCCCGATCTCATCATCGAGTTCAATCAGCACTTAACCTTCGATCCTACGCTATCTCGGTCGGAACAGCCTAATGCAACTTGGTGGAATCGATTCGTAGATTGGTTTACTTCCAGTCAGAAAAAAAACCAACAACTTCAGGCGCGAGTGGAAGCAACAGTGGGGGAGTCGATTCTTCATTGGATCAGACAAGAGTGAGGAGTGGTATTTTTTCACCCTTGAGGAAGCCGCATTACCGGTCTACAAATATGACTTGGAGACCAATACCGTTGAACAGATGACTCCAAGTCTAGAGAAATGGGTTGAGTACCTACGCTTGTTGGAAAATGAGCTGGCTCTTGAAGGCGACTGATTATTGACTATGCCTAAGACGAAACAGCGTTGTCAGGTGAGGGCTCCCGGTACTTAATCAGGCAGCATTCATTGACCTTGCCTTTCTTCTTGTACTCGACACGGTCCATGAGGCGGCGCATGATATGGACGCCGAAGCCGCCTGCTTTGCGCATCTGCGCGAATTTCATCAGGTCAGGTTCGCTGTAGGCTTGGGGATTAAAGCCGACACCTTCATCGCGGATGCGGACCGTAAAGCGGTCGGGTTTGATGAGGACTGTGATATCGATATGGTGGGTCGCCTCTCCTTTGTAGGCATGCTCGATGACGTTGGTGCATGCTTCGTCAACAGCCATGATGAGTTGCGTAATGGTCGTTTCCGAGAAGGCTGCATGGGCAGCATACTCCTCTATAAACGAACGAACGCGCTCCAGATGGGCCGTCGAACTTGGAATGGTTAGTGTGTATTGTGCGGATGCCACGGTGTCACAGACTTAGTCGCAGGGAGTGTGAGGCGGAGGGATGGGCAGCGTCAGCCGCTGGTAGCATCCGCTTTAAATTTATCAATGGCTTCGTCATCAGAGGGAACGATGTCGAAGAGGATTGGGAAGCCAAGCAAGTCGAAGACGTTGTACACCTTCGGTTGCAAGGCCGTGATTTTGATGTCGCCGTCCTTCTCCCGAATTTCTTCGAGGTAGGCCATGAACACGCCAAGGCCTGCGCTGGAGATATACTGCAACTGTGCACCATTGACGATGATTTGGTAGTTCCCATCGTCTTGGCATTTCTGGATGGCGGCTTCAAGTTCCGAAGCCGTGTGGGCGTCCAGTTCGCCTTTCAGGTCTAATATCTGTACGGTTTCAATCCGCCGAAATCCAACCGAAAAGTTACTCATATTTAGGTCAAGTTCAGGTTAGCGTCTTCCTTAGGTATCGTGTGAACCGGCAGGCGACGGCGTCAGCGCCGTCGATACGGAAGCAGGAGCCGCTGGGTTGCGTACGGCTTCCAATTCGATGCCTTGCCATTTCATGACGAGGATAGTGAGGTCGTCGTCGTAGTCTTTTTCGCCGCCCATAAAGACGTCGAGGTCTTCAATAAGTAGCGCGTGAAGATCAGCCGCATCCTCATGCCGATGCTGCCGGAGCAGGTCGAGGAGGCGGTCGTAGCCGTATTCCTCGTCAGCACGGTTGCGGCATTCCACAACGCCGTCAGTATAAAGAAGGAAGACATCACCCGGGCTGATGGGCAGTCGTTCCTCGGCTAATGTACGGCGGAACAGGGGACCACGATCCAACCCTAGGCCTAGGCCATTGCTGCGTAAGTAGCGCGGCTCGTGCGTGAGCCCGCTGACAGCGGCTGGGCAATGCCCAGCACGTGCCAGCACGATTTCTTCCTTC
>CAYYHN010000504.1:0-4159 GCA_964471245.1 uncultured Rhodothermaceae bacterium
GGCCCTAAATGCTGAGGTAGTTCTTGACGAAGCACCCACGCCAGAGGTTGCCACTCGGAAGGCCGAGGAGACAGCTACTGATGCGTCTGATTTATCTGAGAGCTAGGGCGGCGTGCTGCTCACCTTTCTGCAGATGATTATTGGCTGCGGCTTTCAACTCCACTAGCAAACCAAAAACGTATATGGCTTCGGTACCTACGTACCTTATTCTTGGCGCTTCAGGAGGTATTGGAAGCGCATTGACGCGTCGTCTCAATGCGACAGGCGCCCAATTGATTCTGGCAGCGCGCGACTCCGACCGCTTGCGCCAACTTTCTGCTGAGACGGGTGCAGATGCACGCATCGTCGATGCCACTGATTTCGAGCAGGTGCAAGGCATCGTCTCTTACACTGTCGATACGTATGGAAAAATCGACGGACTCGTGAATTGCGTGGGCTCCATTTTGCTGAAGCCTGCTCATCTGACTTCATTGGATGAGTTCGAGACGACGCTCGCGCTGAACTTGCACACGGCATTTTATACCGTGAAGGCTGGCACACGCGCCATGATGAAAACAGGCGGCTCGATTGTCTTGTGTGCGTCGGCTGTTGCGCGTACGGGCCTGCTGAATCATGAGGCGATTGCTGCTGCCAAAGCTGGCGTGATCGGCCTCACACGTTCGGCGGCTGCCACATATGCCAATCGCAACATCCGAATTAACTGTGTTGCACCAGGGCTTATCGATACACCGCTCGCAGCGCGCATTCTTCGTTCCGATGCAGGGCGTAAGCAATCGGAGGCTATGCATGCACTCGGACGCGTAGGTCAGCCCGATGACGTTGCCGCCATGCTCGCGTTTCTGCTCGATAGTAACCAGAGTAACTGGATTACAGGCCAAGTCATCGGCGTGGATGGCGGCCTAGGTACGGTCCGTCCACGCGGCTAATTGAGCCCCTCCTACATTGTCCCATGGCTACAACGCTCGTCTGGCTCCGTTTTGACCTTCGGCTTGAAGACAATCCAGCGCTGTGGCACGCTGCTCAACGCGGGCACGTCATTCCGGTATTCATTTGGGCTTCTGAAGAAGAAGCGCCTTGGCAACCCGGAGCAGCCTCCCGGTGGTGGCTCCACCACAGTTTATTTGACCTGTCCAGCCGCTTTGCCCAACTTGGCAGCCGCCTGATTCTGAAAAGTGGCTCCAGTGCTGAGCAACTCAAGCGACTCATTCGAGAAACGAAGGCCGATGCGGTCTTTTGGAATCAACGCCTGCTCCCAACCTTGGCTGATCGTGACCGTGCCATCACATCTGATCTCAACAAATTAGGTATTGTAACACGCTCGTTTTCCAGTCGCATTCTGCATGATGTAGCAGGTGTGCGAACAGGTAGCGGCACGTCTTATCGTGTGTTTACCCCATTTTGGAGGAAATTCCGGAAAGAAGTGACCATCGATAGGCCGCTCGCTGCCCCTAAACTGTCGTCGCCAGCAACTTGGCCTAACTCAGATTCTCTCGAGGCCCTTAGGTTGCTCCCTAAAATTGACTGGGCAGGTGGCCTCCGGTCGACGTGGACACCAGGTGAAATCGGTGCACAACAGGCGCTAGACGCCTTCAAAACGGATCCCGTCTGGTCCTATGCCTCCGAGCGAGATCGTCCATACATGAGGGGCACGTCCATGCTCTCGCCCCATCTCCATTTTGGCGAACTCAGTCCCCGCCAGGTGTGGCACGCCCTCGTTGATTCCAGCAAAGAACAGGGCCGTGAAGCTGATGCAGAGCCGTACTTAAGGCAACTTGGCTGGCGAGATTTTGCTTATAGCTTACTCCACCATTTTCCGCATACCGAATCCCAACCGCTACATACCAAATTCGAGGGCTTCCCATGGCAAACGAATCAAGCTTACCTCACAAGATGGCAACGTGGACAAACCGGCTACCCGATCGTCGACGCTGGCATGCGACAATTGTGGCACACGGGCTGGATGCACAACCGAGTCCGTATGATCGTGGCTTCCTTTCTCACCAAGGATTTGCTGATCCACTGGCACGAGGGAGCGTTGTGGTTCTGGAACACACTGGTCGACGCCGACCTTGCGAACAACACTATGGGCTGGCAGTGGTCTGCGGGTAGCGGAGCAGATGCCCAGCCGTTCTTTCGCATCTTCAACCCCGTCACGCAAGGCCAGCGGTACGACCCTGAGGGAGCGTACGTTAAACGATGGGTCCCTGAGCTTTCGAAGCTTCCTAAGAAGTTTGTCCATGCGCCTTGGGAAGCCTCCTCTTCTTTACTTAGCACGCTTGGCATTACACTGGGCGAAACGTATCCCAAGCCCATCGTAGACCACAGCCAAGCACGCGACGCGGCGCTTGCAGCGTACAAGAACCTTGCTTGAGTGCAAACCATGCCTGAGATCACGTTTTCATCACCCATGCCTGTCGCAGCGTCCGAGTTGTTTGCTTGGCACGCACGTGAAGGTGCTTTTCAACGGCTAGCGCCTCCTTGGTTGCCTGTTGAACTGGTCTCGTCTGAGGGTATCCGTAACGGGCAACGCGCCGTCATCAAGCTTGGCCCAAAGCCTACGCAAATTACGTGGGTCGCAGAGCATCAAGGATACATCGAGGGTTTGCAATTTCAGGATCGACAAGTGCGTGGCCCATTTGGGTCGTGGCTTCACACACACCGCATGGAACCGACCGACGAAACCACATCGCGATTGGTCGATCAAATCGTCTATCAACTCCCGCTAGGTCCACTAGGTGCTCTGGGGAATGGTGTCTTGCGGGCTCAGCTTGAAGAACAGTTTGCTTACCGCCATCGCATCACGGCCAATGACTTAAAACTACACCAACGCTACAATCCAGAAGGAAAACGCCTGCGTATCGCCATCTCTGGCGCATCGGGGCTCGTTGGGCGTGCCCTCTACGCGTTTCTAACGACGGGCGGACATCATGTGTACCCTTTGGTTCGAAATCGCGAGCAAGCACGCCGGCTTCCCAGCGCGATTTACTGGAGACCGTCACAAGGCGAAATAGAAGCGGACAAGCTGAACGGGCTAGATGCAGTCATTCACCTTGCAGGCGAAAACGTGTTTGCCTACCGCTGGACACAGGAAAAAAAGCAACGGATACTGGATAGCCGGGTGAATGGTACCCGCCTGCTTGTCGATGCGATTAAGCAATGCGAAAACCCTCCCAAACACTTCTTGTCGGCGTCTGCCATCGGGTATTATGGCAACCGAGGCAGTACTCCTGTCGACGAGCACTCTCCAACTGGGACTTCAGGTTTCTTGACAGAAGTATGCCGGGTTTGGGAGGCCGAATCTGAGCCGTTGGAGCAACTGGGAATCCGGCGTTCCTTACTTCGAATCGGCATCGTATTGTCGCCACAGGGAGGGGTCTTGGCTCAAATGCTTCCGCCGTTTAAAATCGGGGCAGGCGGCCCTGTTGGCCCACACGCGTTACAGATGTCTTGGATTGCACTAGATGATGTCATCGGGAGCATCTACCACGTGATGATGCATGACGACCTGTCAGGACCAATCAACCTGGTGGGTCCGCAGACGTCTTCGATGGGTGCCTTTGCTAAAACCCTTGGCCGTGTGATTAAGCGCCCGTCCTTCTTCTCGGTGCCTAGTGTCTTCCTTAAAGTAGCCCTCGGCGAAGTAGCGGATGAGGTGGTGTTGATGGATGTACACGTGCGACCGACACGGCTACAGGAGTCAGGCTACTCGTTCCTGTACCCCAACCTGAACCAAGCGCTCAGCCACCTACTTGGCAAATTGCCAATGCCTTGACCGCCTATGCGTGCCGTTTTTCTGATCCAAGTCGGTGCAACCCTGTTCATGTTTGGGGTCATAATGGTCATCCAAGTTGTGCACTATCCACTCTTTGCGAAGGTCGGCCCCGAGGCTTTTGCACGCTACGAAGCCAGCCACACACGTCTCATCACATGGGTCGTCTTGCTGCCCATGCTCCTAGAACTCATCACCAGCGTCGCACTAGCACTGCATCGCCCCACGTTCATCGCGCCTTGGGAGGCGTATCTCGGCTTAGCACTTGTAGGCATCTTATGGCTGTCCACCTTTTTGCTTCAAGTACCGCTGCACGGCCAACTGACACAAGGCTTCGACCTGAAGACGATCGACCGACTGGTAGCATCAAATTGGATCCGAACCCTCGTG
>CAYYHN010000505.1:0-4155 GCA_964471245.1 uncultured Rhodothermaceae bacterium
CGCAGGTACATAGCACGAAGCGAGGAGGCACGATGCATCCGTTACAGGTTTTGCCCGGGACGCATCTGCACGCTGTGTTAGGAATCTCGGAACTTGAGGTAAACACCCGACATATTCAGGCCGTCGCCACGGCTGGCGAAGGGTACCGTGTGGCGGCGACGGCTCCAGATGGCGTGGTGGAAGCTATCGAGAACGAGTCCGGCACGGTTTTGGGCCTGCAGTTTCACCCTGAACGAATGGGTACGTCGATGCAGCCACTGTTTCGGCACCTGATCCAACATGCCCAAGCGTCCCTTGTGCCGTTGTGATGCCCTTATGCTGCGCTGCTTCGTACGCCGCCTTGAGCGAAGCGCCTGTGCTCACCTAGACTTTATGCTTTGCGCCCAAATTCATGTCTGCTCCTGAACACACCGACGTGTCTACCTCCGAAGGCAAACCACGCTACCATCCCGTGCGCGCCGTCGTGGTTCTTGTGGTTGTGTTAGGGATAGTCGGAGCCATGATGACGTGGGGTGATCTGGTGGCAAAGAACTTAGGCTTTAGCCAGCCTAATCCTGACGAACTCGTCGATACGTCGTGGCTCAGACCATTTCTTTCGCGCGAGATGCCGGTTCAACCTACCGTGTTTGCCTTCGCCGATTTACCGCAGCACCCCGACCGGCTTTACGCGTCCTACATGGCAGCACAAGGCACGCCCAATGGGTTTGATGAAGCGCAGGCCTCAGTGCTGCAAGACTTCCGCGAGTTGCTTCATATCTACGAGGTACGCCAAGGTATCGATGACAACTTCACGATCCGCGTCCTTGACAACCGGACCAATGATGTCCTCGAAGTCTACACGCTGACGGAGCAGCGCGCTCGTTACGAACGCGGCGAGTGGCCGGACTCGTTGTCGTGGTTCGATCTCGACAAAGATCGCCGTACCGCGACCCGAAGCCTTGTCAAGAAGTATGAAGACCTAGGTGTTCCGAACGATGCTATCACGGTTCGCTGGGGGCGCGCCAACCAGATCCGCGAAGCTCGTGAACGCGAAGCACCGTTCATCGAGTACGAGATGCAACTGGCCGAATACTTGGGTATGAGCCTTTTGGCCACCGAACTCGGGACGGTAGAGACGTTCAACATGGATCATCTGGTGTCGTCGGTAGGGGCGCGGAGTCGCTACCAAATGATGCCGTATCTGCTGCGGCAAAACCGGATTCGCCACTACAGCTTGCGCACGGTGGCTGGTACTGAAGTTGGCGTCTTCGAGGAATGGCACCCGTTGCTGACGATGGAGCCTGCGTTCTTGCTGATGCGTGCTTACATCAACGCTGTAGGCCACGAACTGCCGGGCCTTTCTGCATACCACACGGGTCCGTTCAACATATTTAAAGTGTACCAGCAGTTCCTTTCCGAGACCGGGGGCGACTTCGGCACCCGTGAGACATGGACGCCGCCCGGCGTGCTTGATGCCTACGTGTGGGGACTGACGGACGGGTTTGAGATAATTGCTGCGAACTCCAGCTTCAAAAACCACTCGCGGGCGTATGTGCCATCGGCGATTGGAGCGTTGCGGGCGACCGAAGACATGCCAATCGATACGACGCAGACGTTGCACCTTGAGCGGGTCGAACTGCAGCCAGATGGACGTTTTCTATTGAGTGATCTCTTAGCAACCCTGCAGCCAATAGCAAGCCGCTTGGATTGGGGTACCGCGCTGCGCGAAGGCAGCTTGTATGATCGGTTCCGTGTTTTAAATCCCCACATCGATTTACCCGAGTTGTCCGACTCGACGGCCTTTGACACGGCGTGGGACATCCGTTTCGTGCATGAGGTCGATGACGCCCGCGTCCGCTTCTTCCTGCCTATTGGTGCTGCCGAGTACCTCGTTTCGGCTGGATTGATTGGTTTAGATTTATCGTCGGTCGAGACATACAATCGCGACCGCTATGCATTGCCAACTGCAGAGATGACGGACGCCGATCGGGATTACCGTAATCTGGTTGCTGGCATCGGGCAGTTCGGGTTTACTGAAGCCAACCGCGCCCGCCTCAATGCGTTAGCGGATACATTTGCTTCGCTCGCCGCACGCAATCCTACTCCGTATCGTTTGCGGCAGCAGACCATTATTCGGCAGCATAAGCAAGTGTGGAACTCGAACCGTTGGGAAACGCTTGCCCAGACGACAGCATCAGCACTAGGACAAGCACGCGCACCCATTCAGCCACCCGATCCGCTGAGCCAATAAATGTTTGATGGCGCATGTCGCCATCGTAGGGCATAAAAAAAGCCGCCGTTGCTCTGCTATATCACATTAGAGCAACGGCGGCTTTGTTGTTTGCAACTCGATGAATAGGCGCTAGGCAGCCGATTGGAAGCTTGGGGCGTGCATGCTTACGCGGAGCACATCACGCATGGTGATGATGCCATCCAATTCGCGCTGGGCATTGACAACGGGCAAGCAGGAAATGTTGTGTGCCAGCATGAGGGATATCGCCTCTGCGACGGGGAGATCTGCCGTCGCCGTGATGGGGCGGGGCGTCATGATGCGATGCGCACGTTTGCGCAGCGTCTGCATATCGCGTTTCAACTCCGAAAGGGTGTCGATAAAGGGGCTGATGGCCTCTAAGTAGTCCCGGTCCGAGATGATGCCCACTAGCTTCTGTCCGTCCACAACGAGGAGGTGGTGAATCGGGTTGCGCTCGAAATGCCGCCGTACTTTCAGTAGGCTTGCATCCATATCGACCGTCACAAGGTGGCGGGTCATGATTTCGCGGACTGTCATTGCTTGGTATTCCCGATGGAGGGGTAAACTTGGAACTACTTCTTGGTAGCAGGGAATCGGCAAGTGCTTAGCTTTCTAAAGCTTAGGGGACCACGATCTCGTAACCAGCGGTTTCTAATGCTGTGCATGCCGCAACGAATGCCTCGGATCGGACCAGTAGGTAGTCGGTGTCATAGGTCGAGAGGGCAAAAATACTAATACCTGCGTCGGCTAGCGGGGCAGTAAGGGCTGCTAGGATGCCAGTGAGGCTGAAGTCGAGTGGACCCGCCACACGGAGGGCTCGCCAACCACGTTCACACGGCGTTTCTGGGGGGAGCGTAGCGGGAAGTACACCTTCTTCGCATACAATCGAGAGCTCATCCAGTGTACGCATAATACTCCAGATGGAGCCGCGCAGCGCCCATGCAGGCACATCGTTATCAGGGGCGAGTCGGCAAATAGCGTACGTTGTGGGGAGAGCGTCGAGGCGTAGGGACATAGGCGTGATACGGTTCACATAACAGAGCGAGGGGCATCAAAATACGATGAGAGCTTGCCATGTGCATGACTGGAAGTGTGCGTGCATTTAAAATGGTTCCTTGCTTGAACTAGTGCTACGTCAAGATTGAATCGTCGGGTTCTGTATGTCCCTTTTCTCGCCTACCTACGTTCCTTGATCTCGCCATACCTACGGGTATGTCTGCGCTGCTGTACGACTTCTGTTGGGCCTTGGTGGGCACCAAAATGACCAACACATCAATCCGTCATACCAACCTTGACCCAGCACTAGTGCGTGGCATACTTATTGTTTTGATGCTGTTCGTCAAAACTTAACAAATGTGGGGAGGCGACGATACTGGCCTAAAGGCTTGTAAATCCTATATCAAGAATAAGTGGAAAGCCCAGCTCTGCGTTGGGTTTTGCGGAGGAGAAGACACATGCCCGGATTGAAAATGGATCATTTTACGCGTGCAGGCCACGACTACGAGGGCGCGCAGTACCGCATTATGCACGAACTGACGGACACGCGTCGCGCGTTCGCACGAAGTCGTATCTACCCCTATCTTGGCAACCTCATTAATGTCTACAATAGTCTCCAGTTGCTCACAAATCAACTCACGCAGTTCCGTGAAGCGGCGCCGGGCGAGATTAAACGTATTGACTTGGCTTCAGGTACCATCATCCGTGAAACTACGGAGTCGATGCCGGAGATGAGTTTGCTGGAGGACCTGATCGCGTGGGCTTTACCGCATATCCAAGAAACCATCGAGGAAGGCCGGGTCATCTTTGAGTTTGTCGAAGAAAACCTCTTTTTGAGCGAGGTGGGCTTGCTGCCCTCGTATGTTGAGGAAGGCTACCTCATCGTCCCTGATTTGCAGCAACGCACGCAGCACATCCTGCGCTACCAA
>CAYYHN010000506.1:0-4139 GCA_964471245.1 uncultured Rhodothermaceae bacterium
ACAGCCGCATCCACGAGGAAGCCGTCGGCACCCTGTTCCGCCTCGCTGGCGTCGCCGATGACTATGCACAGATGGAGGAGGCCGAACGCTTGGCACTCCTCTCCGCCGAACTCGCCAACCCCCGTCCGCTGCTGCCGCCCCACGCCGAGCTGCCGCATATGACGCAAGTCACGCTCGATACGCTCCGCCTGCTCCGCGACCTCATCGCCGAGGAACCTGACTCGGTGGGCAGCCTGATCGTCAGCATGACGCACACGCTGAGCGACCTGCTGGAGGTGATGCTGCTGGCGAAAGAGGTCGGCCTCTGGCGGCTGGAAGGCGAACGCGTCGTCTGCCCGCTGGACATTGTGCCGCTGTTCGAGACAATCGACGACTTGGCGCATGCGCATGAGTTCATGCACGACCTGTTCTTGCATCCGGTCTATCAGAAGCAAGTGATCGCGCGCGGCAATTTCCAAGAGATCATGCTGGGCTACTCCGACTCGAACAAGGACGGCGGCTACTGGATGGCAAACTGGGCGTTGCACAAAGCCCAAGACCGGCTGGGACGCGTGTGCCACGATTTCGGGATCGACTTCCGGTTGTTCCACGGGCGCGGCGGTACCGTTGGACGTGGTGGAGGCCGTGCGAACCATGCCATCCTCGCGATGCCGCCCATGAGCCACAGCGGCCGCATCCGGTTCACCGAGCAGGGTGAAGTGATCTCGTTCCGCTACGCCCTTAGTGACATCGCGCACCGACATCTGGAACAGATCGTCAATGCCCAAGTCGGCGCGCTGGTGCTGGCCGAAGAGCACGTCGTACAACCAACGCCCGAGACACCCGAAGGCCAACTGATCGACCAAGTCGCAACAACAGCAATGGCAGCGTACCGCGGCCTCATCGACGCACCGGGGCAGTGGACGTGGTACACGCAGGTAACGCCTATCGAGCGCATTAGCCGCCTGCCCATCGCCTCGCGCCCCGTCTCCCGCAAGTCCGCCGACGAGGTCGACTTCGACAGCCTCCGCGCCATCCCGTGGGTGTTCGCGTGGACACAAGCGCGCTACATCATCCCCGGCTGGTACGGCACCGGGCGGGCGCTCGCCGAAGTGCTCGACGCTGATCCCGCTCATCTTGCGACCCTGCAAGAGATGTACGCCACATGGCCGTTCTTCAAGGCCGTGCTCGACAACGCCCAGCGCGAGATGAGCCGCGCCCGCCTCGTCATCGCTGAGACGTACGTCAACCGCCTCGCCGCACCCGATGCCGAGAACTTCCACCCCGTCATCGCCGACGACTTCGACCGCGCCCGCGACGCCATCTTGCAGATTACAGCGCAGCACGAACTCCTCGACAGCAGCCGGATCATCCAAAACTCCATCCGTCTGCGCAACCCGTACACCGACGTCCTCAACCTGCTCCAACTCGAACTCATCACCCGCTACCGCCAAGCCGTGGGCGACGAGCGCGAGTGGATTGGACAGATCTTGTTCCTCAGCATCAACGGCATCGCCGCTGCCATGCAGAGCACGGGATAGCAGGGTGTCACCCGATCACCACTAGCTTAAGCGAAAGGCCAATCTGGTAACGGTTCGCGTGCGCTGCGCCATGAGGTTGGAATACCATCGAAGCCTGTGTATGAAGCAACAATGCCTCCCACAATAGCGCAGGTCGTATCGCGGTCTCCTAGTCCGCGTACCGTGAGCCAGAGTGCTTCCTCGTAGTCGTCTAACGATTTGGCAGCACACCAAAGACAATAGGGCACAGTGTCTTGTGCGGAGAGCTGGTGGCCATTGCCTAACACCGACACGGCAAACGTATGCGAGGCTTTTGGGCCAAGGGTGCGCGCTTTTTGGATTCTTCCGGCGACAGTGCTTGGCGGCACGTGAACCAAAATATCCGAGAGAAAAGCCTCGAATGTAGGCTTCTGCTTCGTTTGACCATGTTGCCATGCAAGGGCCGAAGCAACAGCGACGGCGATGCCACCTGCGATGCCCTCGGGGTGGGCATGTGTGATGCGGGCTGCCAAATTCGCCTCAGCAACGACCATAGTGAGGTCATCGGCAAAAAAAGCGCCGAGAGGTGCCGCGCGCATGGCAGCCCCATTCCCATACGATCCTTGCCCAGCAAACTGAGCCTGTGCGACCACATCCCATGGTTCTCCGCCACGGATCGCTGCTAAGATGCGATGCATGCCCGGCCCATATCCCCGGTTCCAGTCGTAGTGATGTGCAAAGCTTTGTGCAAGGGCATCGGCATTGATAGCATCATAGCGTTGAAGGATCTCATAGACCGATAACGCCATATTGGTATCGTCTGTGTAAGGCCAAGGGCCATCAGGCAAGTCCCGGCTTGAAAAAAGTCGGCTGCGCTTCTCTTCTGGCACAAAGAACTGTTCACCGAATGCATCGCCCACAGACAGCCCTTCAAGTGCGTAATGAGCCCGTTTAATTCGTGCGTCTTTGGTATGCATAGATATGGTCATGGTACGAGTGCCACGATGCGGAGCGGCCCGCCACTACCATCAGCGATCTTCATCGGAAGCGCCATTACGTAGAAACCTTCGCTGGGAAGTTGATCAAGGTTAGCAATGTTTTCGAAAGCCGGAATGTTGTCTGTGAAGAGAATAACGTGTGACTCGAACAAAGTTGATTGACCGTAGTCGATGCTTGGTGTGTCGAGGCCGATGGCTTTGATGCTGCGGTTGTCGACGAGCCACTGAGCGGCTTCTGGGGCGAGGCCGGGGAAGTGTAGCTTGGCGACGGCATCAGGGCCGCGCTCATCGGTGCCCATATAGCGGACGCGGTCGGGCCAGAACTGCCCGTATCCTGTGCGCAGCAGCACGATCTTGTCGTCGACAGTGGTGCCGTGTTCGGCTTCCCAAGCCTCGAAATCGGCCACGGAGATGAGGTAATCAGGACTTGCAAGGGCAGCTTGGGATACGTCGACGAGAATGGCTTCGCCGATGAGGCGATCAAGCGGAATTTCGTCAGCAGCTTGCTTGCCTTCTGCAAAGTGAACGGGCGCGTCGAGGTGGGTGCCGCCGTGCTCGGCGCTGAAGAAGCTGTTGGCTTCGTAGTAGAAGCCACCCTCGGTGAAGCCTCGTGCGTCAATGTTGAGTTGGAAGCCTGCCGCCGTCGGCCAGTACACCGTAGTCGAGTCGTAGGCGTGCGTCAGATCGATCAGGGTGCCATTGGGGAAGGCGGGGACCGCCTGTTCGGGGGCAGCAGGTTGGCACGCGATGGCGAATACAAGCAGCAGCAGGGTAGGGAGGAGGCGCATGGCATCGGAGAGATGATAGGGGTAGGTGGCATGCAGCTTACGTCTTCCTACGTCGCGGATCAAGGAAGCCACAAAAAGGACTTGCAGACCGTACGAAGGAAACGTATGTATCAGCAACCTATCTACTTCAAGTTTAGGCCCATGTGTCTAAGCTTGAGGAGACAACGAATCAACGAGGCAAGGTGTCGATGACGGTTGAAAAACGGGTGCTCTCCGATGCTGCGTCTCCTTGTTTCTTCCCTAATCCTGCCATTCGCTATGTCCAACTGGAAAGACGCCCTCGCACGCTACGATGCCTTGGTCGCTATGTGCCCCCGCTTCGCGCGCAAAGGCAAATCGATGCCCTACACCTCGGCCAACGGCCATATGTTTTCACTCCTAAACAAGAAGGGCGAGTTGGGATTCCGCTATGCCAAACCCGTACAAGCGCAGTACATGGAGCAATGGGGCACGACCTTGTTCAAGTCATACGGCTCGACCATGCAGGGCTACGTGTTGATTCCCGAGGCGATGTTCGACGACATGGACCAACTCACTGCTTACCTCAACGAGAGCTACGACTACGTGATGACGCTCGACCCGAAGTAGGTGCATTCCTCCCTCTACTTCGTCGACGCTGTGTTGAATAAAAGCGAGCGTGAGTCTATCCTAGAGCAGGTTTCTGACTCACGCTGCCTCGCTCATTATGCTTCATCGCTGTGTTCTCCTTGTTGTCCTGCTCCTTGCAGGAAGCTCCGTACAGGGACAGTCGCAAAAAGTCGGGCTCGTTTTGGGTGGCGGTGGTGCCCGGGGGCTTGCGCACATTGGTGTGTTGAAGGTGCTGGAGAAATACGACGTTCCCGTAGACGTCATTACTGGGACGAGTATGGGCAGCG
>CAYYHN010000507.1:0-4128 GCA_964471245.1 uncultured Rhodothermaceae bacterium
AAGGTGGTAGAGGTCGTTGTCGCCGTTGCGTGTCGAAAGAAATGTGAGGCCGTTGCCATCAGGTACGAACCTAGCCGCATACTCTGTGGCGCTGTTGTAGGTGTGGCGCTGCTCGTCTGTTCCATCAGCGCGGATGGTGTAGACCTCATTGTTAGCGTTGGTCGTGCCAAGGTAAATCAGTCGCGTTCCATCAGGTGACCAACTACCGTTGAAGGCACGACGTGCCGAGAGGTCGGTTATAGGCGTACGGTCACTGCCATCTGCGTTGGTGCGAAAGATACCGGCACCGGAGCCGTCTGGACGCACGGACGTGTGAGTGAATTGCTGCTCGGTCGGATGCCAAGCCGGTCCACCATCGTGAATCGCGTTGTTTACAACACGGATGCTTGTTCTGGATGCGAGATCGTACGCGACAATATCGAGGTCGCGGGTTGACGAATCGTAGGTGTTGTAAAGGATCGTCTGCCCATTTGGTGACCAATTTGCACAGCAACGAAATGGCGCAGTCAAGATGAGAGGTGTCTCTGTGCGCGTCTCCATATCGTACAGTACGAGCGAAGCTTCGCCATCGATGGAGCGGCTGAATAGCATCGTCTTCCCATCGGGCGACCACGACTGGAATGCATGGGAGGATTGTGCATAACTGAAGGCGGCTGGCAGGAAGAAAACGGTAAAAAGCAGCAAGGAACGTTGCATAACAGAGCACAGGTATGGCATAATCAGACGGCCGAAGATAGTATGTGATGTCTTGCCAAAACGTGCAAATCGATAAGCGGGACGTTTTTGAGATAAGCGGCGAATATGTAACCTGTTTAACCTTGACTGATGCATTAGGCTATGCGATCAGCATGTCATTGCAAGTATTTTGGAATGCCCTCTTGACCCTCACGCGACGTGAGGGCCTATACTGGTGTTGTTATCACTCTGCTCCTACACATCCACACACGTTGTTATGCAATCGGGGACGATAAAGGTTGGGACGTTGGCCAAGAAAACGGGCTTGACGGTACGGACACTCCACTACTACGAAGAGATTGGTTTGCTGGTACCTGCTGCGCGTAGCTCGGCGGGGTATCGCTTGTACAGCACCCAAGACGTTGCACGCCTGCAACAGATCTGCTCGCTGCGTCAACTTGGTTTCTCGCTTGATGCCATCCGTGAGGCCCTTGCAACGCCAACGTTTGCTGCACAACGCATCGTGGCGATGCACCGGGCACATCTTCAGAAACAGATTGCCCAGCAGTTGCAGTTGGCGCGTCAGCTAGAGTTGTTGGCGGCCTATTTGGAGGAAGCTGGCCCAGTCCCGATGGAGCAGTTCATTCAAACGATAGAGGACATCATCATGTTAGACAAGTACTACACACCCGAGCAGCGCGACCTGCTCGATGCCCGTGCGGAAGCGCTCGGCGCGGACGGTCTCGAAGCTGCCCAAAACCAATGGAGTAAGTTGATCGCTGCTGTACGTGCACAAATGGAAGCAGGAGCCGAGCCAACGAGTGAACCCGTGGTGGCGTTAGCTCGCCAATGGCGCGAGATGGTAGCGGCCTTCACCGGAGGGCATCCCGGCATTGCGCAATCGCTCCAAACCATGTACGCCGAGGAAGGTCCAGAAAAAGCCAGCCGAGGTATGATGGACGGTGCCATCTGGGGGTATATCTCGCAAGCGATGGCCGCACTTGACTAACCAGAGCAAACGGCTAAAGCAAAGCCGCAGCACATCAGTAGCTTATGTGCTGCGGCTTCTGGTGTCTTACGCGATCTGAATGACCACTTTGCCGCGCACCCGTCGTTCTTCGAGATAGCGAATGGCATCGGGGACTTCTTCTAGCGAAAAGGTACAGTCGACAGGGGGCGTGAGTTGACCTGCAGCGACGAGGTCAGCTAAGGTGCGCAGGTCATCCGTGTTGGTTTCAGCCATCACAAGAGTGATGTTGGTATTGCGTAGCCAAGGTTTGAGGAACATGGTTCGTAAGAACTCGGCACCCGCCCCACCGGCCATTGCGTACGTTCCTCCGGGCCGAACTGCTCGCCGCGCCTTGGCGACTGAACGCATTAGCGCGAGGTCAAACACCAAATCCCATGCATGCAGTCGGTCGGCAAAATCCTCGCGTGTATAGTCGATGACATGGTGGGCACCTTGTGCTCGCACGAAGTCCGCTTTCTCCGTTCGGCAGACGGCCGTTACTTCGGCTCCAAACAGCCTCGCTAGCTGGACGGCATATGCGCCAACGCCGCCGGATGCGCCGTTGATGAGCACACGTTTCCCTTCATCCAGCGGGCCAGCCACACGAAGCCCCTGCAATGCCGTGGCCGCGGCGACAGGGAGGGCTGCAGCTTGAGCGAACGTGATGCCTTCAGGGAGGGGCGCAACCCGGTCTGCCCGGACCGATACGTACTCGGCGAAACCTCCGAAACTGGCATCGCCAAAGACCGCATCACCGACACGGAAGTCCGAGACGTTCGCCCCAACGGCCTCGACGACCCCAGCGATGTCAGCGCCAAGAATGGGGTGCTTGGGGCGGAAGATGCCATGCCCCATGAAGCGGATGAAGAACGGGTCGGCGCGGAGGCCACGCCAGTCGAGTGCATTGACAGAGGCTGCATGGACCCGCACACGCAGTTCGTCGGCACCCACAGAAGGGGTGGGGACATCAGCCAAAAGCAGTTGTTCGGGCCCACCATAGTGGCGATAGATGATTGCTTTCATATGCGACGGGGCTTTGGGGATGTTTTTGGGAGAGGAGATGTTGAAGGCACCGTCAGCTTGGAGCCTTGAGGAGTTGATATGCGCAAGCTGCTGAGGGCGCGGTAGATCGGTAGAATCGGTTGGCATTACAGTGGAGGCAAGATAGGTGAACAGCTTAAACGTACACTGTACGTAGTGTTGCGTACGCTGTACGTTTTGTCACGGAAACAGGTTGCGTACATCGTACGTTTTCTTAGCATGCTACCTATAACCCCGAGGTCTCATGCCTGATGCTACGCCGCTGCCAAGCGAACCCCGCACCCCATTGAGCCGCACACGTATCTTGGAAGTCGCCGTCGCCTACGCCGACGAGCACGGCCTCAAAACGCTGAGTATGCGTCGCCTAGCTGCTGTGTTGGGATTCAAGGTGATGGCACTCTACAACCACGTTGCCAGCAAAGACGACATGCTAGATGGCGCGGTGGACCTCGTGGCGGCTGAGATTGATGTACCAGCGGTTGTGGATGCAGATTGGCAGGCCGCCTTGCGGCACATCGCAGTGGCAACGCGGCAGGCGTTCTTGCGGCATCCGTGGGCGGCCCGCATCTGGTCCAGTCGCACACCGGGACCTGCGCGACTGCGCTACATGGAAGGACTCCTCCGCGTGATGCGCGAAGGCGGCCTCTCGCCCGATCTCACGTACCGGGCCTTTCATTTGCTCAACGTCTACATCCTCGGCTTTACGCTAGATCAACTCAATTTCCAGTTCACACCTGAAGAACTAGATGCCAAAGCCACCGACTTCTTAGCCGGTCTACCTATCGACACGTTTCCGTGGCTCACCGAACACATCCACCAACACGTGGAAGGCCACATTGCCCACGACGGAGAGTTTCTCTTTGGCTTAGATTTACTTCTGGCCGGGCTGGATCAGCACCGGGCGAGCATGCATTGAGTACGTCTCGTCGTTAGCGTGCCACAATGTGCTCCAGTACCTGCACCAATTCAACGGCTTGGTTGACATCGAAGCGTGTGGGGCCGGGATTGGTGGTATGCAGCACAACGGCATCTGCTGAAGTGTGGACGGATATCGTTGCATCGGCGAGTGCCCATCGAAAAACACCGGAGCCAGTTTGCTCGACAGTACGTTGCCATGCAGGCGGTTCCGCGAATGATGACCAAAGTGATTGCGCATGTGTCGTTAGTAACACCGCTACTTCTTGCGCATCCTGCACCGTTAGCACGCACGCTTCAGCACCTTCAGGGTCGATGTCCAGCACCACATGCGTATCTGTTGTCATCAGGCCGATTCGACCTTGCCGGACGAGCCACTGGTGGATGTGTTGCATGGCGATCAGAAGCTGTGCGCGAGGCGAAAGCCGTCACCGCTCTCGCGGTAGGTGCGGTCGTGGCGAAAGCGGGCGGCGCTTCGCAGGTTGTGG
>CAYYHN010000508.1:0-4126 GCA_964471245.1 uncultured Rhodothermaceae bacterium
CCTCATACGTCGGCTCTAGTTCACCAAACTGGTACTCGAAGTCGACGCGCGGCAAAAACACGATCGCGGCTACCACCATCAGCGCACTGACGGCTACGATAGGGCGCGCAGCAGGAAAGGTCCCGCCCGTTGCAATCAGTGCTTCTTCATGGTCCGAATCGCCATCCAACTTCAGCAGGCCAACCCGCTCAAAGAGCGCAAGCAGTGCAGGCATCACCACCGTCATCGCGATTAGTGCGAAGATGATCCCCGTCCCTGCTATAAATCCGAATTCACTGAAGCCCTTGAAGTCAGCAATCGTCAGCACGTAGAGGCCCATCGCCGTGGTTAAGGCACCCACGGTAATCGCTTGGCCTGTGCTGGTAAATGTGATTTCTGCCGCTTCGATCACGCTTCGGCCACGTGCTCGTTCTTCTGTGTAGCGTGCGTAAAAGTGGATGCCATAGTCAATGCCTAACCCAAACAGCACCAACCCAAGCGTGGAGGTCATCAAGTTGAGTTCCGTGAAGGCGATGTAGGCCAGCCCAAACGTCCACGACAGGCTCATGAGCAGTGGCAACCCGATCAGCAGTACCATGAGCGGCGAGCGAATCAGCTCTTGCACGAATATGCGCCCGATAAAGCGACGCCCGGCACGTGCGCGGTAGGCCTTATAAAAGAAGTAGAGTATGACGAATAGCAGCACCGTCGAGACGCCTGCGGCGAAGGAACTGAGCACGTCGCGCTGCACGGCACGGAGTTCGGTAAGTTGGCGTAGGAACCGTCCAGCGGTCGTCACCTCCATCGTGGCCTCGTAACTTGCGGGCTGCAAGCTTGCAATCAGCGAGTCGAGGTCGGCATACGCATCTTCGATGAACCCTACGTTGGTCTGCGAACCCGCGGGGAAGAACTTGAGCACCATCGTCAGGCTGTCATCCGAAATCGGATACTCGGTCGAGACAATGTCGTCATAGACTTGCTGGAGATCGATTTCGTCCTCGGGCTCTTCCTCATCATCTAGCTCAAGATCGAAGAAGAAAGGGTTGCTATCCTGAATCGCCTCCTCGCGCTTCTCTTCGAGGAAGATCTCCAACTGATCGAGTTCATCGCTGGTGGCAAAGTAGAGCGCGTTGTTCTCTAGAAAGGTGACGTCCTTGCGGTATTCGACCCGCGTGAAGTAGGGCTCATCGTAGTTGCGCCCCTGCAACGCCATTGCCTTTGGAATCAGCGCCTCAGCGAAGGCCTTGTTTGCTTCAAAACTCCCGCTTTCGATCCCTACTGCAACTTCACTCTCACCTCCAACGGTATCGCGTAGCCGCTCGATGGCTTGCACGCTGGGGTAGGACTGTGGGATCAGGTTGGCAAAGTCTGTGTCGATCCGAAGCTGGATGGCGTGATACACGCCGAGTACGGACAAGGCGAGCGCCACCAACACGACCCAAGCTGCCCGGTGCACCACAAAGCGAATGAACGGACGAAGACCTTCGAAAATGCGATGCATGGGCGTGAGGTAAGTGAGGACTACAGGACGGCTTAGGGCGCTTCGGCGAGCAACATGATGTTGTCGAAGTCAGCGCGGGCAACGCTCTTGGTATTGTCCGAGTCGCCCCATAAACGGAGGGACATCGGGCGGCGCGGCGGCTCTTTGCCGAACAACATCTTGTAATCCTCCACCACGTTTCGCCGAATCGTCTGCCACTCCCCTACGCCATCGAGCGCACTGGAGACTACAATTACCTTGAGCTTGCCATAGGATACGACGGTTCCAACTGGAAGCGAAGAGCTATACGAATACTTGATAACCACGGGGCGTTTGAACAGGCGGCCGCTCATGTAATATGCCACGTAGACGCCCGCACCGGTGTCGTTTTTGGCCTCTACTTCCTCGTTGCCTCCCGGCGGCAATTCGAGGGCACGCCAGTCCCATTGCAAGTACGGCAGCGCCTCCAAGTCCCAGTCGAAGCCTTCAGGCTCGTTCGCCATCGTCAAATGCACGGCCTCGCCGTCGGTGTACACTTGCAAGATGCGGTTGCCGTTGGCTTCTTCGACGATGTAGAACTGCTCTTTAGGGCGCATGTGGCGCGGCTCCAGTGGTACAAGCCGTCGGTCTTCAAGGTATTTCCACTGCGTCGGCAACGTGTCTTCGCCATACGACTCGAAATCGTCGATCAGGAGACGTTGTGGCGGCGTGGATCGCTGCTGCTCTGCTTGGCCCCAAACAGCCAACGGCATGCCAACGCCGATAAGCACAATGCAAAGGGTTGGTATTAGCAAAGAGGTTCGCATTTGTTGTTCGTCGTCTGGTTGCACACGGGACCATCTTGAGAGCAGCCGTACGCGGGCAAAACCAATACCAGATTCGACACGCACCGTCCCACATTCGAGGGCAGCGGTGCCGTATGGGTTAAATCACCGGATTCACATCTGCCTCATCGGCTGTTTCACGTGAAACGTCGGGATCTTCCGGACTATTGCGCTTGTGTTGGCGTTCTAAGTACGAAGCCGCAGCAAAAAGCGCGACATTCAGTCCTTTGTCGAGCGCAGCCAACATGCCCATCATGCTAAACAATCCGGCCTCCGGAATGCCCAAATTCGTAGCCATTTCTACACTCACCCCCATAAGTACCAAGCTATGATTCGGCAGAAACGGAATCCGTGTGAGCACGATGGAAATAGCAGCCAAGGTAAACCATGCACCCATACTTACGTCCGGCATCACGACTGCCCACTGTGCAATCTGCAATACTTGCCCAATCAGCAGACGACCAATCTGGATCGCTAGGATAATCAGCGTCACCCGCAGCGTCATGGAGTACAAATACTCGCGGTACCGATACAAGAGCAGGCTAGCCATCACCAACCCAATCGGGATGATGAGCAAGTACGTCCAACTGTACTCTTCGATGATCCGCATCACGTTGATCTCGCCGATGAAGAGAAACAGCAAGACCAGCACCAACGCCACGAGCGTCGAGGCGATGAATGACAAGATGTTGTTATCCCTAATCGTGCGGCCGATGTCGCCGTCGGTGAGGCCTACGTTTTTGCGCGCCCAGCTATAGAAATAGACCTCGCCAGAGTACCCCATTACATCTTTATTGAAGATGCGCTTCTTGACGAAGGCCGGGAAGCTGCGCCATGCATGGAAGGTCCACGTGACGCGATAAATGAACACTTCTGCGATGGGAAGTGAGAAATACAGCAGCAGGAAGAAAAAGTAGAAGAGCGGATTGGTTGGTAGCGCCTCCCAGACGTCTCGCCACCCGATTTCGGAGAGCTTATACGCCAGATAGCCGAAAATCCCTACAAAGAAGAGCATGCGGCCTGCACGCTGCACAAGCTGCCCGGTCGGCGATGCCGAGAAGGATTTCCACCAGTCCTGTAATGCGGCCATTGCCATTGGGAGAAAGGGTATATGCCAGTCGTGTTTATGGGCAACACCGACGATTTTGGCGTCAGCACCAAGGAAATACGCTGATCTTGGATGCTCAGGGCATAAAACACGAGCGCTTCATACCGCACGGCGTGCATGCATGTTTGCCTCGCCGAGTGCATATTTAGTTAAAGTACGTCTTTGAACGTTTTCTTAATGTCTGCGTGCTGCATTTTGCAACGGAATTCGTTACACATAAGCTTACCCTTTTGTTTTAGGGCTTAGCTACATCCTCATACAAGGATACAACGTATCGCAACACGTCGAACCTATCCCCACGTGTATATACTTATGTCTACCTCTTCCCTTACACCAGTTTACCGTAAAGTACGCTGGCTCATCATCGGGACGATGCTCACATTTGCCCTCCTCGTCGCCCCTCACGAAGGCGAATTCTGGCCGTTTAGCATCTACCCTATGTTCTCACAAGCTGGAAATCCGTGGACGCGTGCCGTCGTGCGTGATGTAACGGATGTACCTGTTGCCAATTGGGCCGATGTTGAAGGCTTCGAAGCTTTGCCCGGCGAGCCATTTATGATGAGTACCATCAATGTCAATCAGAACGACGTTGCCAACTTTGTATCGAAGACACGAGTTTGGGACGACGAACGTATCGCGGTTATGCGAAACATGTTCGACGATGCATTAACAGAGCGTCGCCTCCTAATCTTACGTGCCCGTGGTGCGTTGACCAACGATGATGCGGTTGCGACG
>CAYYHN010000509.1:0-4122 GCA_964471245.1 uncultured Rhodothermaceae bacterium
GAGGTCGCATTGCGTGGCTTCGTCGATGATGAGCAGATCGAACAGTTCACGGGCATTGGGCAGCACGCGGTGCGCCTCGGCGATGTTGACCAGCCAAACGGGGAACGCCTTCAGCAAGACCTGAAGGTCGAGGGTGGCAAAGAGGTCTTCGCGGCGGCCGCCTGCCCGCGCCTTCAGTGCTTTCTGAAATGTGACCAGTTCCTTGCGCTGCTGCTGCAAGACCCTTTGCAGGCGGTAGCGGTAGCGCCACACGATCAGTTCACGTACGGCTTCTTTACGTCGCTCTTGCAGGGCGATGAGTTGGTCGACGAGCGTCCAGAGCTTGGGACTGTGCTGCGACAGCCAACGGGCATGGCGTTGTCGGGCTTTCATCCACAAGCCACCCGCATCGTTGCTCAAAAGTTGTCCCCATTGCACCTCTTGTGCACCTAGCCGATCAACTTGTTTGGCCAGACGTGTGAGGTCTCGGTCGAGTTGCGCGACGGCTTTCTCGCGCCGCTGGATGGATCGGCGGTCGATCTCGGGGCCATCGTGCATGCCCGCCAAGAGCTGATCGAGGTACTGCTTCAAATCCCTCAAGTACTGGCGTCGTCCGCCCCGTACGATGCATCCCTCCATGCCCAACTGGTCTACGATCTTCGAGGCCACCACGTTGACCGCGTGATCCATCTTCGAGGCGATCAGCACCGATACGCCTCGGCTCAGATGCTCCATTGCCAGCGCAGCAATCGTAAAGGATTTCCCCGTGCCCGGTGGGCCAACGACTAGAGTGAGATCTTGGTGCTGGGCCGTTTGCAAGACGCGCTGCTGTGCGTGGCTGAGAATCGCAGGAGCCAACGTAGGCTGGGGCGATGATGGGGCCGCGACAGGTGGCGTACCGTCGAGGAGCGCGTGCAATGGACGCGAAAACGTGGGCGCTTGCACTAAGTCCGCGAGTTCGCCGAGGACACCGCGCGTCTCGACCGACTTCCGCATCAGCACCATGCACGACGCAGGAACTACTTGTGGCGCTACTTCGGTGCCTTGCTTTGCGGCGCGGTACCGCTTGCGAACCTCCTTTTCGGTAAGCAGATTCGGGTAGTTGTACAGCGCTTGGGCATCGACTGCGGCGTCTTTGAAGGCCATCGCTAAGCCGACAAGCTCGGATTCGGCCAGCTTTTCCTGCTGGAGCATCGTCGCAATGCGCTGGCGGTGCGCATTGTCTTCAATTAACCGATCGAGCACCGCATCGTGCACCTTCCGGCTTGCAGGCTGGATGCGCAGGAACATGAACGGAGCCTGCTCGACGATTTCGGCCGTGTGCAGCAATAAAGGTGCGCAGACCGGCACCATCGCCGCACCATGCGGCAGGCGACCGACCACAAAAAGCGAGGCATAGATCAGCGTTTTCTCCTTCCGGGCGGCATAAGCCTCTTTGGCCACATGCTCTCCAATCGTCACATCCAGCGGTGCGTGCGGCAAGGCCTGCGTCAGCAGATCTTCTTGCGCAAGGAAGTGTTGCTCCTCAAGGTATCGATGGAAAATATCCCACACGTCCGCCCGCCGGTTGTCGGCTTCGTAGCAGGCACGGAGGTACGCGATGGCAGCGCGAGGCACAGGGCTGGGGTAAAGGAAGGTTGCGGAAGCGGCGTGGTATGATGTACCTGCTCGACATGATACCACATCTAGCGGATACTTTGGAGAGCATTGGTTAGGAGCCCACCTTGCGCACGGTTGAACATGCCAGCAAGATGCCGAGGGAACTAGCGTTCCCGCGTGATCTCCAGTCCATGTCGGCCGTATGCGATTCGTTTTTTCGCAGACACAAACCTACAAAAGTACGTCATTCCCGCGAAGGCGGGAATCTAGAGCACAGCCCAGCAAATGATATACACGTGCCCGCTACATCGTCGCTTTTTGATCGCTGAAAGGACGTGCTTGGTAGCGGCAAGGACATGCCACAGATCACGTCTTCAGCCTAGATTCCCGCCTTCGCGGGAATGACGCCGTTGATATAGGCTGGAGCAAACGTTGCGCCGTACATAATGTGAGTCAGGAAGATATTTACCTTGACATCAAGATACTTTGTGTCTAGATTCTTTGTATGGAATCAAAAGACCTCATTGACCGACTGCAAGCGGACTGGCAACGCGAGCGGCCAGACCTCGACACGAGCGCGATGGGCATCGTTGGCCGTGTGCTGCTGCTGGCCGACATGCTGAAGAAGCGCGCAAATGACGTGCTCGCGACGTACGGTCTTGGTTACACCGATCTCGACGTGTTGGCGACGCTCCGGCGCTCCGGCGAACCTTTCACACTACGTCCAGCCGACCTGCTCCGCTCAGTCCTCATTCAATCCGGTTCGCTGACGGCGTGTCTGGATCGATTGGCGAAAGCAGGCTTCATCGAGCGCGTCCAGACGCCCGGCGACCGCCGCAGCCGCTCCGTGCGCCTTACGGAGGACGGCCTGAAGTGTATTAACGAAGCCATTGCTGTGCGCTTTGCCGAGGCGACCGAGGCTGTCGCGCCGCTGCGCGATGCCGAGCGCGACGCCCTCACGGATGGACTCCGTACGCTTGTCCTCACATTGGAAGCCGCCTCGAAATCCTCCGCCACCTAATCCGATCACAACCATGTGCATTCTTTTTGGCAAGCCTGCTCCATCGAGCAGGTGCTGGGCGCTGCTGTGCCTAGCCTTTGTGTCGATGTCTGCCTGCACGCCATCCGCCACCGATGCGACGCTGGTTTTTCCTGAGGCCACTCCGCGTGCCGTAACACTCGAATCCAACACGCTACTACTCCCCGATAGCACATCGTACGTCTACGAGCGCGGCTACGTCTACGTGCCCGTCAACCGCCGCACCGGCACGCCCGACACCCTAGCGCTGGAATTCTTCCGCTTCCCGGCGCAAGCTGAGGCACCCGCGAACGTCCCGCCCATCTTCATGCTGCGCGGCGGCCCCGGCAGCGACACGATGGGTCCGTTGCTAGAGCGATCATGGTACTACCCAGAGATGCTCGCACCCTACACGCGTATCGCTGACCTCATCGTGCCGGGGCAGCGCGGCTTCTTCACCTCGGGCGCGACACCATGCGAGCCGATGCGCAGCCTCACACTTGACGAGGCGCTGGATGATGCCGTGCGCAACGCAGCCATACAGGAGGCTACCGCTGCTTGCCGCGCCAAGTGGGAAGCCGAAGGCCGCGACTTGCAGGGCCTCAATGTCATCGAAGCCGCCGCCGATGTCGCCGACTTGGCGCACAGCTTGGGCTACGACGAAATCCAGCTCACAGGCGTCAGCTTTGGCTCGCATTGGGGCCTCACGGTGCTACGCGCTTATCCCAAACGCATCGCGCGCGCCACGTTCAGCGGCCTCGAAGGCCCCGACCATACCTACGACATGCCCAGCGACATGCTGGCCGCCATCGAACGTATCGCTGCCAACGCCGAGGCCTCACCGGCATTGCAGCCGCACATCCCTGAAGGCGGCTTGCTGGCGGCCTACCGCGCCCTCATCGCGCACGCCGACGCAGAGCCAATAGCCGTCGAGACGCAACATCCCGAAACGGATGAGCCTGTCACGGTCATGCTTGATGGCGATGCGTTTCGGCTGATGGCGCGTGGCTACTCCCGTGGCCTTTCCTTCCGGTTTGCGATGCCTGCATGGCCGCTCGATATCCTGAATATGCTTGATGGTGACTATGAAGGCGCAGCGCGGCGCTGGTTGCGCGTGCGGATGAATCCCTACCTCAACGATGCAGCCTATTACATGATCGACTGCGGCTCGGGGCTGAGTGCGGCGCGTGGTGCAGTTCTGCGCAACGATCCCGCCGCCGAGGTCGTCAGTGCAACGTGGACACACCTCGACACGTCTTGTGCCGCTTGGGATGCCGATCTGGGGGAGGCGTTTCGTACACCTTTTGTTTCCGACATCCCCGTCGTGCTGGTGCAAGGCAACTGGGATGTATCGACACCCTACGAGAATGCTGTTGAGGTTGCCTCGTACTTTGCCAACCACCGCTTCGTCCACATTGAAGGTGGCTCCCACGGAGCCTTGCGCGAAGCAAACGAAGACGTACCCGGCTTCCGCGACGCGATGGCGCGCTGGTACGAAACCGGGAGCTACGACCACTTACCCGAAC
>CAYYHN010000510.1:0-4120 GCA_964471245.1 uncultured Rhodothermaceae bacterium
TGCACTTGATACAAGCAATGCATCAGGAAGGCTTCCGGCCCGGTCGAAGCCGTGCGTATACGCGCATGCCGGATGATGTGCCCGTCCAGTGTCGCAACAGCCAGTGTCGTCAAGCGAGGACGGATATCAATGGCACCGACGAGATTCGCCTCGGCAGCGAGTTTAAGCAGCGTCGGGCGGCGTCCACCGGTGCTCTTGCCCATCTTAATTTCGCGCACCAACTGATCTTGAATCAGTTCGATGACGATGTTGGAGACGGCCCCTTTAGTGAGCCCGCTCTTGGCTACCAGATCGGCGCGTGAAATGGATTGAGAGAGCCGGATCAGGTTGAGCAGGGTACGTCGGTTGCGTGCTCGCATTTGGCCGTGGTTGCCCCCACGCTGTTCTTCAAGGCCATGACGTATTCCCCAGATGGGCATGCTCTGATGGTACAGGATTTATGTAGTGGATGGGTGGCGCAGGCACCTTTGTGCCTCAGTACGTTGATACACAGATGGCAATATACAGACCAGCCGAAACAATCGGGGAGCCTTCTGCGCAAGGTAAGCCAACAGCGTCGACCGGCGTGTGTTACTGTGCAGCGGCCGAGTCGCGCGCAGCCGCCAGGGCGTCTAAGTAGGTGCGTGCTCTTGTGTAGTTTGGGTCGAGCGTAAGGGTATGGTGCCAGCTTGCCTCAGCGCGGTCGACAAAACCCTGCCGTGCATAGGCCATACCGAGGTTAAAATGGTACTTGGCTGCAGTGTCCGCGAGCGCGATGGCTTGCTGGAAGGCACGTATGGCTGGCAACGTTTGGTCTTGTCTAAAATAGATGATGCCCATGTTGTTGTGTGCCTCTGGGAAGGCCGGATTCAAGATCAGGGCTTGCCGGTACGCTTGCAAAGCTGCTTCGGGTTGCTCAGCGCGCTCATAGGCACGGGCGAGGTTATAGTGGGCATCTGCAACTGTTGGGTTGAGATCAACGATGCGTTGGGCGAGGTCGAGGCTGTTGCTGGAACTGGATCGCGCCTCAAAGACCGCGAGCAGGCTATCTGCAGCAGCAGCTTGGCCGATTTGCCGCAGGGCGAGGCCTAGGGCATAATAGGCTTCCTCAAGGTTTGTGTCTTGTGCAAGCGCTTGTTGGAACAACGGGACGGCTTGACTGGGCAGACCAGCGATCATTTCAATCTGCCCGGCTTCATACAGCAGGCGAGGGTCGTCTGCTAGGTGGGCTTGCGCTTGCGCGAAGGCCGTGCGCGCCGCATCGATAGAAGCGGTCCGCTGGTAAGCTTGTAACAAACCAAGCCAAGCTGCCCGCAATACAGGGTTGCGTTCGACGGCCTGCTCGTAATACGCAGCGGCTTTGTCTTCTTCGAACTGCGCCAAGTGAATGCGTCCCATCAATTCGAGCGCCTCGGCTGTAGGCGCTGTCAGCACAGTACTCGCCACCATTGTGGATTCTGCCGCTACATACTGTTCAGCTTGTAGCAGGGCTTCCGCTTCGCTCAAAACGATTGCATGCGAAGGTTGCGCCGAGGGTGTGCAACGTACTAGGAGGCCAGCCACAAGGACGGTAAGCAGTACGTAAGCAAAATGGAAGGAGCCGTTGGTATACATATACATGTACAGCCTTAGGAAGCATCAAGGGTCGCTAGGGCGCGGAGCGCCTGCGGGTGGTTAGGTACGATGGCAAGAAGCTGTTCCCATACGCGCCGGGCTTCAGTAGGACGGTTCTGCTGCATGAGCGCAATAGCAAGGTTGGCATAGGCATCGGTTGTCTGTGGATGCCGTTCGATAACGTTCTGAAAGGTTGTGATGGCCTGTTCTGGTTGGCTCAACATCAGATACGTGTTGGCAAGATTGGTGTGCGCGGCTACATGGCTTGGGTCGAAGAACAATACTTGCTGAAACGCTTGGCGGGCGTCATCCCATTCAGTGCGTTGCACGTGGTGCATGCCTTTCTGGTAGTGCAACCGTGGGTTATCGGGGTTTTGCCCAATACCGCGGAGCAGGCGTTGGTACGCTGCATCGGCTTGGCGGAGCGAATCGGCTTGGGCCAAGAGTGCAGGCGCGCGCGGATCGCCCTGCTGCTGCAACAGACGCGCACGGTTGAAGAAAGCCGCCGTGTGGTAGGGGTTGATTGTGAGGGCGTTTTCGAGAGCGGTGCGTGCTGCTACCGCGTCGCCAAGCCGAAGCTGTGCTTGGCCGTGTTTGTACCAGTATTCATCGGCTTCTGCCGCATGGCGGGTGGCCGCAGCATAATGTGCAGCCATCGCGTGGAAGTCGCCGTTTTGCTCCGCTAGTGCACCGAGGCTTGCGTGGCCGAAGGCATACGTGGAATCGAGGGCGAGGGCACGCTCGAAAGCTGATTTCGCATCGGCATCACGGCCGAGTGCCAGCGAGGCACGGCCGCGGTTGTGCCAAAACGGAGGCCTTTCTTCTAGGCTGAGCAACGTGTCGTAGTACGCGATGGCGTCGGCGTAGAACTGCTGGCGCAGGGCATTGTTACCGAGGTTGTACCACGCATCTAGCAAATCTGGTTGCACAGCAACAGCTGCTTGGTACTTGGCTGTCGATGTAGCCCAGTCGCGCAACGTGCCGTAGAGCAAGCCTTGCTGCAAATAAGCCAAGCCGTAAGCCGGATCTTGAGCGAGCGTCGAGTCAAACAATGCAAGTGCTTCGGCATAAGCACCAGCTTGTACAGCGGCACGTCCGGCTTGATAGGTACGATCCACGGCTGTACTTGGGCGTGGTACCACTGAAGTGGCTGGTTCGGGTACCGGCTCAGACGCAGGCTCTGAGGCGCAGGCGCAACTCACAAGCACAACGAGGGCCCAACCCCAAATCCTTCGCGAAAAAAGCCAAGAAACCATCATGAGGGTGGGACGGATAGCGGGCGCAAGGTAGCAGCTTCGCCCTCTGTCCATGTGACGACCTGTCCAGCAGGCACAGGACCATGTGTCGCCGTTGCTCCGTTCGGCCACACAACGCGTAGTGAGTCGACCTGAGTCGCTGTGCCAAGGCCAAAGGTCAGTGTGGTTTCGCTTTGCGAGAGGTACGAACTGCCTGTTCGAACGGTTTGGGGCTGCGCTGTGCCGCTGATGTACGCAGTGACGGTTGCGCCGAGGGCATCGCGGTTGCTGGTGGTTCCTGTCAGGGCGATGCGCAAGAAAGGTTGCTCGGTGCCCTCCGCAATGCGCTGGTTTTGCCAAAGGTAAGCTGGGCCATCGTTCACCGTAACAAGGATGTCGAGGTCACCATCATGGTCATAGTCGGCGTAGGCTGCTCCGCGCCCAACGATGCGGGCTTGGAAAGGCGGCCCTGCAGCTTCACTTGCTTCGGCAAAACGTCCGTTACCATCATTGAGGTACAGGAGCGGTCGTTGCGCAAACGTGACAGCTTGCTGGATTTCTTCCACTTCGGGCTGCACGTGCCCGTTGGCCGCAAAGAGGTCAAGGTCGCCGTCGAGGTCGCTATCGAAGAGGAAGACAGCAAACGTGAGGTAAAGCAGGCTGCTGCGGCCAATCTGCGAAATAGCAGCGCGCTCAATATAGAGGCCGTTGCCAAGATTACGATAGACGCCAATCATCTCGTTGGCGAAGTTGCCTACAAAGATCGTTTCTTCGCCCGTCGCATCGACCACCCCTGCATCGATGCCCATGCCAGCGCGCGCTTTGCCCGTCTCGTCGACAGCCATGCCCGAAGCGAGGCCCATTTCTGTGAAGGTGCCGTCGGTGTTGTTGCGGTAGAGGAAATCCGGTTGGGTGTCGTTGGCGACAGCAAAGTCGGGCCAGCCGTCGTCGTTCATGTCGAGCAGCGCTACGCCCAGTGCTTTGCCGCTTTCGTTGTAAACCCCCGAAGCTTCAGTTACATCTTCGAAGGTGCCGTCGCCGTTGTTGCGGTAGAGTCGCGACGGAACGCCCTCGTAGATTTCCGGCGTGCAATACGCTTTGGTCTCACCGTCGAGCGTACAAAATAGGTCACGGTCGGTGCCCCAGACGACATAGTTGGCTACATAGAGGTCGAGCCAGCCATCGCGGTCATAGTCGAAAAACATCGCTGAAGTGCTCCATGCGGGGTCGGCGACGCCCGCTTGTATGCTGATGTCGGTGAAGGTGCCGTCGCCGTTGTTGCGGTAGAAGCG
>CAYYHN010000511.1:0-4120 GCA_964471245.1 uncultured Rhodothermaceae bacterium
GGCTGCGTTGCCATACACAACAATCACATTGACGCCATATGGGACCTCGTCCACGAAGGCACGCCTGTTCTTGTTGAAAAATAATCCCGAGCGCTGCCCGAACTGTATCGGAGCACAGCGTTCCCCGTATGATACCTTCACGACCTTGACGCCCACAGTTTTACGCCACACCAATATGGACCGTCCGATGCTCCATCGCCTCCAGACTCGCTTGCGCCGCTGGTCACTGCTGGCGCTGCTGATGTTGTTCGGCCTGCCCGTCGCCTTTGCACAGTCGCCCAACAAGCCACTCAGCTTCGACACCCCTTATGCTAATGGTCCCGTGTTCATCATCCCCATCGAAGGCATGATCGACAACGGCCTAGCGGTCTATCTCGAACGCGCAATTGCCGATGCAGAAGCCGCAGAAGCCGCACTCGCTGTGCTGCACATGGATACCTTCGGCGGCCTCGTTGACGCCGCCGATAAGATGCGGCAGACGCTGTTGGATGCTTCGGTACCCACGGTTTCATTCATCGACAAGAACGCAGCCTCGGCTGGCGCGCTGATCTCGTACGCAACCGATCGCATTGTGATGGTACCGGGTTCGTCCATAGGAGCGGCTACAGTGGTCAACGGGGGGTCGGGGGAGGCTATGCCAGATAAATACCAAAGCTATATGCGTAGCCAAATGCGCGCTACTGCTGAAGCCAAAGGTCGAGATCCCTACATCGCCGAAGCCATGGTAGACGAGACGCTTGTGATCGAAGGCATCAGTGAAGAAGGTAAAGTGCTTACACTTTCAGCCCAAGAAGCCGAAAAGTTTGGCGTTGCAGATGACGTGTTGCCGTCACTCGATGACTTGCTTGCGGCTTTTGAGCTAAGCGACCGTGAGCAAGTAGCGCACAATACCACGCGCATGGAGCGCATTCTCCGATTCTTCGGCTCACCCGTGCTCCAGTCCATTCTAATGCTCATGATGCTCGGTGGCCTTTACTTCGAATTACAAACACCCGGCGTTGGTTTTGCTGGTAGTATGGCGGCCCTTGGCGCCATATTGTTCTTTGGTCCGAGCTATATGCTGGGACTTGTCCTCACATGGGAAATAGCCCTCTTCGTGCTGGGGGTAATTCTCTTAGCCGTCGAGTTTTTCATCTTGCCCGGGTTTGGAATCGCAGGCATCTCGGGCTTGCTGGCGATTGTTGGAGCGCTGTTCCTTTCACTGCTTCCGAACATTACGCTCACACTGCCGTCTGGCGAAGCTGTGGCATCAGCCGTTGGCACACTTGCCGTGTCGATGGTATTGCTGGTAGCGTTTATCTTCTCGCTGGCGCGTTACCTGCCACAAACCCGCCAAGTAAATCGTCTCGTGCTGCAACCCTCGCTCGACAGTGAAGCAGGGTATATAGCCGCCGAAACAGAGATGACGCTGCTCGGGGAAGTTGGCATCGCCATCACGCCGCTTCGGCCATCGGGTGCAGTCATGATTGGAGAGGAACGCATTGACGTTGTAACCAATGGTGAATTTATCCCACCGGGGATCCCCGTCAAAGTTGTTGATGTGAGGGGTAGCCGCGTAGAAGTACGTACCGTTGATTCCCTACCATCCTAAATTCAAATGCAACCTCAGCCCTGCGTCACGTAGACGCCCATAACCTTCGCTCTCTGTTATCCCAGACCTACGCCCTTGGAAGCCCTCATTGCATTAGCCCTGATCGCACTCGGACTTGGCCTGATTGTCGCTGAAGTGTATCTCGTGCCTGGCTTCAATGTCATTGGCATTATTGGCTTGCTGCTCATGGTTTTTGGTGTAGGCTACGCGTTTTCGACGTTTGGGATTTATGCAGGCATCGTGGCGCTCTTAGGTGCAGGAGCCTCCGGCATGGGCACGTTCTATCTTATGTGGCAATCGGGGGCATGGAATCGCTTTGTGTTGTCGACCAATCTACAACAGGACGAGAAAGCCATCGCCCGCGAGAGCGAACAGCGAGCACGCTACTTAGGTAAAGTCGGCCATGCCATGACGCCACTTCGCCCTACAGGCGTCGCTGAAATCGAGGGCGACCGCATCGAAGTGGTGACTGAAGGCGAATTCATTGCGGCCGGCAGCGAAATTCGGGTCGTAGCTATGGACCGGCGTCGCTATTTCGTACGGCTGTCTGAGGTTGACACCGAAAGTTGAGGTGTGAGGGTAAAAGGGGAGCAACCTCCACAGGCTTTCTGTGTCTGATGTATGCAACTACCTAGCGTTATACGTTGGGGTTCTTCCGTTTTACCCTTCTCGTTCATGGTGCGTCTCGTCCTCATCCCTGCTCTTCTTATGTTTCTTGCTGCTGTACTCGTTCGGTGCAGTCCAGTTGAAGACTCCATCCCGCTCGATCCACCAGAAGGCTGGACGAATGATGGAACCCGCTGGTGGCGTGTTGAGCAGGACACGGTGGGCATCTTCCGCAACTTGGAGACACTCCGTGCAATGAACGTGCTCAAAACGGATGGCGTATATGCAGGTAGCTCGTTTCTCGCACAAAACTCCGAAGCTGCTAAGCAAGGGGTCGTAAATGCTGTCAAGCAGAGTCTCATCGCGCTATTTCGTACTCAGCCAGAGATCGTTGACTCGCTCTTTATACTCATGGTTGAGCCTGATATTATGGAGATGCGCCTGCAAAGCAATGCCCGTAAAGTCGTCAACGACTTCAAGAAACAGGGGTATCGAAGTATCACCCGTGTCTACCGTGAACCGAGGACCATTACCCACCTTGGCCCTGATATCCCACTACCCTACCCCGATAGCCTCCGTTCGAGTCGCATAGGTGGACAAGTCCGGATACAAACGTACGTCGACGCTGAAGGACATCCCGTCGCGATTGAGGTGATCGAAGGCGTACATCCCGTGCTGGATCGGATTGCCTTACGCGTAACGACACAGATGCGCTGGCAGCCAGCCTACCTTCTCCGAGGTGGCTCCGCCGATCCAATCGCCTCATGGTCTCGCTATAAAGTGCATTTCCTCCTCCCCCCTGGACCAGAGGAATCGACACGCTGAGTGCCACCTGACGAAATAATTAGCCTGTTCGTCGAACAAAAAGAGACACTTACCGAAGGCCCCCATGTAATTGCCTGAACTCATCGTATCTTCTAAATGGGTGAGCTAATACTGACGCGCTTGACGCGTCAACTTCCTTTCAGGAGCAAGAAAAGCCTGACACGTTAGTGTCAGGCTTTTTTGTTTTGGTTCGGATGCCCCCTGTAAAAATGAAGCACAGCGCCCCCCTAAGGAAGGCGCTGTGCTTCATTTTTACAGGAGGGGTGACAAATATGGCGAAGTCTTGATTCGTTACACTATTGCTGGCAGACCGTACCGAACTATTCCTTCCTGTCGCGTAGATATTATATGGGGTGACCTTAGATATCTTCTTTGTCGTGATCCCAAGTTAGATAAGACGGCAACGAAAAGTGTTTTCAGATTGTTAAGTCAAAAAAGAAAACATAGACACTCCGACTACTACGACTGGAGTATGCCATCGATAATTACTCGGTAATCAGATGCTGCCATGGTCTGTGGGTTGGAACGATTGGAGTTGTTCTGAGCGGATAGACTAGCGATCTGCTCAACGTCGTCAGCGACAATACTAAGTGCGTCATATCCCGGCAGATTGAGACCTCCGATTAATCCAGCTAAGCGTTCCATAAATCGCTCGGCATCGTCATCAACACTATGGGTACGAAAGCTAGTAGGTGGCGCTAGCCGCTGATAGAGCCGTGCTAAAGGTTGTTGCACTGCCCGTGCTTTGAGATGATACCGAAAAACTGGCTCGAGCAATAAGGCATTCCCCAAACCATGCGGGATGTCGTAAAGTCCACCAAGGGTTTCAGATAAGCAGTGCACGCCTGCCACATCGGCATTCCCAAAGGCCATACCAGCCAAAGTAGACGCTTCCATAACGGCCGAACGCGCTTCGGCATCACCAGCGATATCCTGCACCGCACGTGGAAGAAATTGAAACAACAGTGTAATGGCTTTTTCTGCGAGGGCATCAGATGCAGGATTAGCTTCGGTACCCGTGTATGCCTCCAACGCATGTGTGAGGGCGTCAAGCCCGGTATAGGCCACAAGATGCGACGGCAAGGTTGTCAGCAGGTT
>CAYYHN010000512.1:0-4109 GCA_964471245.1 uncultured Rhodothermaceae bacterium
AATGGCATCGACGGTGCCAATATGTCTATCCTGTAGCCGTGCAGGTTTTAGCCGATAGCGCTTACGTCGATAATTTGGACTGCGCCCTGCGCTACGTTTCGCCTTCTCCACTCACTTCGTTTGCTATGTCAGAAACGCCGCACACGTTGGAGCAGTCATCGTCCCGCCGAGCGGCATACGTGTTGATAGGCGTGGCGCTTGCTGCTTTGTTCGTGGCAGCTTTGCCCGAAAAAGCCGCTGCAACATTCGGCGTGTGGGAGGACAAGTTGACGCTGGCCGAAATTCGCCAGTCGATGTTCTGGACGGCCTGCTTGCTGCTGGCGCAAGCGGCCGTGCTGCACTTCCGGCCTTACAACCTACGCGACCTGCCCGAAGCGCTCGGACGATGGACCATGTTGTTCGCGCTGGCTTTGGCGGCCGGCTATGGCGCATGGCGCTTGGGGGCAAGCCTCATCTACGATCTGGCCTCGCCGGAAAAGCTCGCCACAGGGATGGCCATCGCGCCTTTTCAATACCGCGTGCTTATTCCGTGGCTGATAGGCTGGCTTGATGGCATCGGATGGCTTGATTTGAGCGTGGGTTACCAGATCGTCGAAACGCTTGCGGCCTTTGGTGTCTGGTGGGCGACGGCGCATCTATTGCAAGAGGCAGGCTACAGTCGCGCCAAGAGCCGAGTAGCTGCCTTGGCCGTCTTCTTTGCACTGGCCTTCACCTTCATCTTGCTTAGCCACATCAATCCCTATTTCTACCCCTACGATACGCCCTCGATCTTCGTGATGGCGTTCGGATTGGTGCTCCTACGTAAGCAGCAATGGATCGCATATTACCTGCTGTTCCTCATGGGCACCTTCAACCGTGAAACCACATGCTTCCTTACAATTGCGCTGGTATGCACAGCATGGGGACAGTTGCCGCTTCGCCAACTCATTGCGCACAGTGCTGCACAGTTTGTGCTCTGGGTCGGCATCAAAGTGCTCCTTGCAACGGTGCTCTTCCCCGACGTGCAGCCGAATCCAGATGCTGCCCTCGTTAATGGCGAGCCAACCGTCTTCGCTAACACGATAGATCGAAATATTGCGTTCCTTGCTTCGCCAATTTCATGGCTCTATCTCGCCAAGACGATGGGTGGCATCTGGCTCGTGGTGCTACTTCTGGGGCGCTACATTCCGGACTGCTTTGTGCGGCGTGCCCTCCTCATGGCGGTGCCCTTCATGTTGGGTATGTTCGTCGTTGGCCTCCTCGGGGAGGTGCGCATCTATGGCGAACTCGTACCGTTGTGCACGGTAGCTTGGCTCTTGTTGTTGAGGAGGCCTCCACACACCCATGCAATCTAAAAAACAAGCACACGCCCTAGGTTGACGTGTGCTTGTAAGGTCACCTTGTAGTTGGCACGCTTGTCTAGGCAGAACGGCGGCCGAAGAATAGGAGGAAGAAGGGAATGCCCAATGCAAAAAAGCCAATCAGGATGGCTGCAATCCATGTCCAAAGGACGAGGGCATCTTCTTTGTCAAACTGATTGAAGATCCACGCAATCGCAATCAGGACGATTGCTGTAGCGAACACAAAGGCGATAATACTGCCGCTAAACCGTCCTTCACCAGTCGGATCACTCGATTGTGTACGTTGCGAAGGGGCTGCTGATGGAGTAGGGCTAGGCGCGATGGTAGGCGTCGCTGTCGCTTGGTGTGGCAACGCGGCGGCAGCAGGAAAGAGACCAGGCACGGCGGCGGCTGTAGACCATCCTGGCATACCTGTACGCCACACAAGGTCGTTAGGCTGTAAGTAGCCTGCTTGAGACCAGTCTATCAGTTCGGCATCTGCAAATGGACCATATTGCTGGTCGTTCTTATATACATACCATGTCTTCATGGGAACGCTCTTCCGTGGTTCTGGCTTGTCCAAATGTGTATGGTCTTGCCATGTGTTGGCGATGCAAGACCCATTGCCCCGGGTGAAGACCAAATGAGCTAGGCAAATCGTTCTGTACAGCCTGTGCACAAAACACTATAAAATATGCAAAAACAGCCGCTTTGCAAAGCAATAGTCATGTTAATTCGCGTGACTATTTCAACGGAATACCAAGTTGCCAAACACAACGGCACTATCAGCGGCGACGCTGAGTAGCAGCAAAGGCTTCTTGCCGAATTTGACCACACATTAAGGTACACATCGCCGCGAGTGTCGGGTCCTGAATGCTGTAGTACACGTACAAGCCTTCCTTGCGGCGCTTTAGTAGCCCTTGACGTGCCATGTAGCCAAGGTGCTTGCTGACGTTGGCTTGCTGCAGGCCTGTTGCCTCGACCAATGCCTGCACACTCTGTTCGCCGGTTGCATGCAACCGGTTCAGCAGTTCAAGGCGAACAGGTTCGCCGAGCAATTTGAACCGCCGCGCCACCTGTTCGAGCAGGGGTTTAGGGATCAGGTCCATATAACGTAAGTAGCCTTTTTAGAACGAGGTATTGCGTAGGAGTAATATACTCTCTGCAATACTTTAACTCTAGAGAACACCTTGCACAAGATGTAAATCGCTTGGTATTAGCATGTTTGCGCGAGGAAAAGTCTAATCCTATTCAGTCATTCTTTCTAGTTGTTAATAGGAACTACATGCTTTTTGGGGAATATGATGTTGTGAAACCGAACTTGTAATAACAAGTTTGTTGTTTGTACTTCAGTTCAGCATGAAAGCGATGAATCTGATTGGGATGTTGATGACGCTGTTGGTGCTTAGCGGGAAAGTCTTGGGTGTTTCGCCGAGCCTGCGTTACATGTATGCAGCGACAGTCCCGGGCAACGTGGCGTGCCTCCAGTATGATTGGTGGCGTTATGGTGGGTTGAACCTGTTATTTGTAGCAGGAATCCTGCTCGGTGGCGTTGTGGCAGGTTTTGGTTGCACAATGCCATTACCCTTGCTGCAGCAACAGAGGCCGATCTGGCGACCCTTCGGCTTACAACAACGGGTCGCTATGCACCGGAGCAGTTGTTTTCGTGGTCGGCACTGGCGACGGTATCCGGTTTTGTTGCGATGGTGGTAGGTGTCTTCTGGGGTAGGTGCACGTTATGCATGCAGCTGTACATCTGGGTGCGCTATCATGGGCATGGCGGCGCTGCAGGAGCCCTCACTGATCGCCATCATGGGATTGCTCATCGGTAGCGTTTCTGCTACGTGGTTGGTTTATCCCATTCTTCTTTGATGTTCCTGCATCCATCACCCTAATTGATTTGTTTGATCCCATGGTAAAACCACTGCATTCTCCACTCGCGTCGGGTATGGCCGCTGCGACGGCAGTTCAGAGCCAAACGGCTATTTGGGTACGCCAAGCGCTGGACTATCTTGCACTCGGCTTGTTCTTTGGCGTAGTCCTAACCAAGGGCGAGATCATTTCTTGGTTTCGAATCCAAGAGATGTTTCGCTTCCAAAGTTTCCATATGTATGGCATCATTGGTAGCGCTGTCGCGGTTGCTGGGCTGTGGGTTTGGCTCATCCCGCGTAGTAACATCCGCACGCTTTGGGGCGAGCCGATTCGTATTTCGGCTAAGCCAATGAAGACAGGGCGCAATCAACTGGCTGGTGGCATCTTGTTTGGCTTAGGCTGTGCGCTTGTGGGTGCGTGCCCCGGTCCGATCTATGCGCTGATTGGCAATGGGCTGTGGGTCATGCTAGTCGCTCTGCTCAGTGCCCTCGCTGCTGCATGGGGCTCTGGCACGCTTGCTCCCCGTTTGCTACACTAATACCGTATGTTAGCAGCTAGCTAGGCTATTCCTTTTCTGAATCACACAACAGTCCTTAACATACCATGTTCTTCCGACAGATTTTCGACACGAAGCTGGCGCAGTACGCCTATCTCATTGGTTGCCAGCGTACCGGGGAAGCCATCATCGTAGACCCGGAGCGTGACATCGATCGCTATGTGGCGATTGCCAAAGCTGAGGGGCTCCGCATTGTCGCTGCAGCTGACACACATATTCATGCTGACTACCTGACGGGGCTGCGTGAGTTTGCTGAGCAAGGAGCGAAGGTGTATGCCTCTGATGAAGGCGATGCCGATTGGAAATACGAGTGGCTGCTGGGGAGCACGTACGATTACCAACTCCTTAAGGATGGCGACACG
>CAYYHN010000513.1:0-4107 GCA_964471245.1 uncultured Rhodothermaceae bacterium
GCCGATGGCCCAGATCGCCGTCGTTGCCACACCGATTTCTTGCCACGTCAGGCCGTGGTCGATGCTGCGTGCAACTTCGCCGCGGTCAGTGGCAGCATACATCGTGTGGGTGGTACCATCCACGCAGTGCTCCAAATCGTACACTTGGCGGTTGGGCAGGCCAGAGAACTGCCACGTTTCACCGTCATTGATGCTGCGGTATACACCGTTGCCCCATGTACCTGCGAAGAGGTATTCTTCGGCCGGTAGGGCGCGGTCGTAGTTCAGCAGCGAGTAGATGAAGGGGTTCTCGATCCCATTGTTAACCTGTGTCAGGCTAACAGGAGCACCAGGGATGGGGTCTTTTGTCATAAAGACGCCAAAGCCATAGGTCCCGAAGAAGAGGCGGTCGCCAGCCGTATTGAACGCGAGGGCTTGCACGTGTGCGTTGAAGTTCAATGCACTCACTTGCTTGAAAGCCATCGTCGTGTCGTTGTAGCGCCACACGCCTTTGTCTTGTGAACCGGCGTACAGTTTGCCATCAGCAGCGAAGTGCAGGCCGTAGGTCGTGGTCGGCGAGACTGCCGTTTTCATCCATGTCGTTCCACCGTCGGTCGACTTGTGAATGCCGTTGCCATCTGTGCCTACGAAAAGCACTTCGCCACCGCCAAAGTCGGCCGAAGTGAGGCTGCGTGCGGAGACACCCGCCAAAACCTGTGTCCAGGCCGAAATGCCATCGAATGCAAACACGCCCTCATTAGTGCCAGCAAAAAGCGTCCCCGCTGCCGACTCATACAATGCAAACACGGTATGGCTCGTCAAGCCATCATTAACAGCCGTCCACGATGCTGCAACTGGGTAATCCGCGCGGAAGACACCAAAGCCTATGGTACCAACGTAAACACGGTCAAGGCCAGCACCCGCACCATCTTCATCGAAACTGATGGACAGAACCGTTGTACCCGGTGGCAGGTCATCGATTGCACTCACGGTGCCGCCGTCCGGACCCCACGTTGCGCCACCGTTCGACGAGAACTGTGGCCCTGCACCATCAGTGCCAACCCACACATCAGGAACGCCCGGAAGTGGATTGAAATTGTTCACTTTCAGCTCATGAATCAGCATCGAAGAAGGTTGCGAGGCCGTTGGGGCAAAGGTATCGCCTAAGTCGTTTGTCACTTGAACGCCTTGGCCATAGCCGCCTGCAAAAATGGCCCCTGTAGCATTGTCGCGGTCGATACCACGCACGTTGAAGGGCGTAGGTAGCGCCGTAGGGAACCAGTTCTCACCCATATCTTGCGAGCGGTAGATGCCCCCACCATCAGCACCTGCGAACACGGTGCCTGTCATGCTGGTTTTCGTTGGCGTTGGCAACTGATCCGAAGAGAAGAGGCTATAGATGGTGCCTTTCTCTCCGGTTACGTTTGACCAGAACGTGCTGGTTTCTTGGATGACGATCGTCGCGCAGCTCTGATCGTTGGCGACTTCCGAATCGCTGTGGGCACCACCGTTGGAGGCGGTAAGCGAGGCGCAATTTTCGACCGTCCCTTTAGCTACGATTTGTACCGTGATGCCGAGCGAAGTTGAGGCATTAACAGCCAAGTCGCCAGCGTTCCATACAAAATCGCTGCTGTTGGGATCGTACGAGCCATCGGTTGAGGAGATGAACAGGAGACCCGGTGGGAGCATGTCCGTCACTTCGATATCCGTCATCGGTGCACTGCCGACGTTCGCGACCGTGACTGTGTAGGTGACAAACCCGTTGATGAATTGGTAGGTTTGGTCCACGTCTTTCGTCAAAGAAAGATCGGGGTTTGCTGCTGAGGAGGCGGCAAGGGGTTGGGCAAATAAAAGCCCAAGCACCAGCGCAAGCCCGAGCAACCGTTGAGGTAGCTGGTAAGCCATGAATGGTAGGAGTTGTATGTGGTATGTGTGCGTGTGTGTCGAACCAGCCTTGTGGAATGGCGGCTACATCTTTCAACGTGCGAAAAGATCAAAATGGTGAGTGACTACTCAAAATTGTTGATCTATTGCTAAAGATGAAAGAGATGAGCAGGGACCGCTCTGCAACATGGCGACAAGAGGGTTGATATTGAAATATGTATATCATATGTTAATACATGTGACACAAGGTTGTCACTATTGCGGTTTTAATTTAGCCGTGTCATTCACCATAATGCGCGTAGCAGCGCACGTGTCATGCCTACGGATATCACACCTATCGGCGATCTTTTGGAAGCAGCCTTGCGGGATCTCGCGTTACGCACCCCGCCAACGCGCCCGCACCCTGTCTTGGCACAGCCCGCCGTCGCACGGACAACAGCGCTTGCGATCAAGCGTTTACTGCCTGCTTCAGCCGAGCCTGCACCTGCCCATTCGTCGTAAAACGACGGTGCATGCGCAGGAAAAATCGTATTTTGGGAAACCACTACGATTTGACCATGACGACGTATGCCTTCGTGTTTTGCCCCACTCGCTTTATTGCCCGATGGATGGGCGCACAACGTACTGCTGACGTTCGATGATGCAGGTTTACTGGTGGCCGTCGAGCCCAATGCGACCGTGGCTGATGCGCCACGCACGGCTGGGCCTGTCGTTCCCGGTATGCCCAACCTCCATTGCCATGCGTTCCAGCGTGCCATGGTTGGGCTGACAGGCGCATTTAGCATCGGTGGCGACAGCTTTTGGACGTGGCGCAAGGCCATGTACCATTTCGCCGAAGCTTTAACGCCGGATGACCTTGAAGCTATTACAGCCGGGCTCTACCTCGACCTACTTCGGCACGGCTACACATCTGTTGGCGAATTCCACTATCTGCACCATGCGTCCGATGGCAGTCCGTATGCCGATCGTGCCGAATTGGCCCACCGCATTGTGCAAGCTGCCACTGCTACGCAGATCCGCCTGACGCTACTGCCGGTATTGTATACCTACAGCGACTTCGGGGGCGAAGCACCACTTCCGGAGCAGCGTCGCTTCATAAATACCGTCGACCAACTCTTTACCATCATCCTCTCGCTGCGCCGTGCATATCCCAATTTGCGGTTAGGATTGGCTCCACACTCATTGCGGGCTGTTGTGCCGGGGCAACTCGAAGAGGCCGCTACGTTGCTGCGACTCATTGATGATACGGCGCCGATGCACATGCACGTGGCCGAGCAAGAGCGTGAAGTAGAAGGCTGCTTAGCGTGGTCAGGGCAGCGGCCTGTGGAATGGTTGCTGGACCATGCGCCGGTTAGTTCTCGGTGGTGCCTTATCCACGCTACGCACCTGACGCCGAAAGAACGGAGTCGGCTCACCGAAACCAAAGCAGTCGTAGGGCTATGCCCTTCCACGGAGGCCGACTTAGGTGATGGTCTCTTCGCCCTACCTGACTTTGTGGCCGAAGGCGGACGCTTTGGCATCGGATCTGATAGCAATGTCCGTGTCTCGCCTGCCGATGAACTACGCTTAGCCGAGTATGGACAGCGGTTGCATCATCGCCGCCGCAATGTGGTACGCCGTGACCGGTCCCATACTATCGGCTATGGCCTCTATACCATGGCGCTGCAAGGTGGCGCGCAAGCTCTTGGGCAGCCACTTGGCCAACTCGCCCCCGGTCACACCGCCGACTTCGTTGTGCTGCGCGGCGACCATCCGCAGCTCGCTGGGAAGACGGAGGACCAAGTGCTCGATACGTGGCTCACGGTAGGAGGCACCGAAATGGTGCGCGACGTCTTCGTGGGCGGCAAGCACGTCATTGCCGATGGACATCATGCCGAGGAAGTTTCCATTGCTAAGCGCTACCGGGATGTTATGCAGCAAATGGTGTCAACTTGAGCTTAAAAAAGCGGTACGGCGTATGTCACCGTACCGCTTTTCTCAGTTGTCGAGCTGTTGGCTGAGAATCAGCCCATGTTCTCGATCAGCGCATCGCCGAATTCGCTGCACTTGAGGAGCGTTGCGTCGTCCATAAGACGGTGGAAGTCGTACGTAACGCGCTTCTGCTGGATGGCTGATTCCATGGCCTTGACGATGAGGTCGGCGGCTTAGTTCCAGCCCCTGTAGCGCAGCATCATCACGCCGGAGAGGCTGACCGACGTCGGATTCACCTTGACAGTGACCGACGCCGTCACTGGACGGGAGGCG
>CAYYHN010000514.1:0-2692 GCA_964471245.1 uncultured Rhodothermaceae bacterium
AGGGTGTGGCCATTCGGGATACCTCTATTATGGACGCCGTCCGAGCAGTGATCGAGAAACTGTCCGGCGCATACGGCATCCTGACGGTACAACTGTTTCGGGTGGGCGAGCGCCTTGTCTTTACAGAGATCAACCCGCGTGTTGGTGGTGGCTTTCCGCTGACGTGTGCTGCTGGGGCTAACATGTTGCAGTACCTCATCCGCGATACGCTGGGCGAGCTGCTTACGTGGCAAGATACATGGCAAGATCAGACCTTGATGCTACGGTACGACCATGAGGTGATTGTGCATGGTGCTCGTCTTTGACCTCGATGACACGCTCTATCCAGAGTGTGCGTTCGTGCAGAGTGGCTTGCGGGCAGTAGCTGCTGAAATAGCGCCAAATGTCCCTGAGGTAGCCTACAGCGACCTGTGGCGCTTGTTTGAGACCCAAGGCAGCGGCCGTTTGTTCGATCAATACGCTGAAAAGCACGGCGTCACGCTGAATATCCCACGTCTCGTTTCTCTCTACCGAAATCATCGGCCTAACCTGACGCTTCCACAGGAAAGCAGAGCGGTTCTTAACAAAGCAAAGCAACGGTACAAACTCGCCATCGTTACCGATGGCCCTGCGCAGACGCAGCGTAACAAGTATGAGGCGCTTGGACTCGATGCATGGATTGACTATCCGTTTTTTACGGATGCAGGGCAGACCTCTAAGCCGGCGCGTTCAGCATTCGAGCCGGTCGTTGCGCGTTTTGGCTCTGCAGAGCGCTATGTCTATGTAGGCGATAATCCAGCAAAAGATTTCGATGCGCCGCGCGCTATGGGCTGGCTTACGATCCGCCTCCGACGTGCAAATGGGATCTACCGAGACCGTCCAAATACGGCGCACCACGAAATCATGTGTTTGAAGGACGCATTGCCGCTCGTTGATGCATTTGCACGGGCAGGCCGCTATAGGTAGTCGGATTACCTCAGCCAATATGAACTGAACAGTAGGCTTTGAGTAAGCGATATGGTGCAGGCCATTTATTAAATCCAATTTGTGCAACCTTAAAAACACTATGTCGTAATTGGACCTAGTGTAGGTCAAGAATAGACATAGTTAAGGAGGCAACGTTTCTTGTTTGATCTGGAAAAAGCCATGCGTGCATGGCGGCATCAGTACCGTTATAACCGCGCTTTCCTCGAAGCCGATCTCGACGAACTTGAACGACACCTCCGAGATCATATGGCCTACCTAGTTGGTGAGGGGTTGTCTGAAAAAGAAGCCTTTAGTGAGGCCATCCGGGAAATGGGTGGTTTAGTAGAGGCTGCGCCTGAGTACGAGAAGGTCTATTGGAAGAAGCTCCGACACCACCACGCCATCGGGCGTGAGCTACGTTGGATCAGTGCGATGATCCAGAGCTATTTCAAGGTTGCCGTTCGCAATCTGAAGAAGAATGCAGTCGCTACGTCCATCAATATCGTAGGCTTGTCGATAGCGGTGGCATCTAGCATCGTGGTTTTTCTGTTCATGCAGCACCACCTGTCGATGGACACCTTTCACGACAATGCCGACACCACCTTTCTTGTGGGCAACGTTGTGGAACGCAACGGTACACGTCACATTTCGGATCGGTCACCGATGCCGCTTGGCGCGGCGCTCGTCGCCGACTTTCCACAAATCGAACGGGCCGTCCGGATTGAAAGTACCGGTCGGGCAGTCGTGCGCAAGGGCGAACAAGCCTTCAACGAATCTATTTGGTTTGCTGACGAAGGCTTTTTTGACCTGTTTACCTTTCCTTTGGCAAGCGGTGACCCAGCAGCCCTAGCGGACCAAGACGCCATCGTGCTGAGTGCCTCGGCGGCGCAGCGCTATTTTGGAGAGGAACAAGCCGTTGGCCAACCGCTCACGATCACGTTCAACCAAGACTATGTCCGTACGTTTACGGTGCGTGGCGTGGCTGAGTCCATACCTGATAATGCCAGCTTCCGGTTTAACATGCTGGTCAACTTTGATGTTGGAGAAGCGGTCGGTGGTGATGCCGTGGACGACTGGCGTAGCAATGCGTTGGCGACCTTCATTCAGCTCAAAAACGCCGCTGATCTGCCCGAGGTGGCCGGGGCAATGGAACGCTACCGCGCGTTGCAGCATGCAGCCAACGAGGTTTGGCCTATTCAGACGTTCACGTTTACCAACCTGCTCGATGTATCTGCCAACGCGCACAAAGCATCGGTGAGTATTGCCCAAGGCACCAACCCCGCGACGCTGGTCATATTTCCGCTTATTGCGCTGTTCTTGCTAGCTCTTTCATCATTCAACTACATCAACATTTCGATCAGCCAAGCGCGACGGCGGTTCAAGGAAATCGGCATGCGCAAGGTGATGGGCGGCCAGCAATCGCAGTTGGTCATCCAGTTCCTAAGCGAGAACGTTGTCTTGTGCGTCTTTGCCCTGATGGCAGGCATCGCGCTGGCCCAGTTCTTTTTGTTGCCATCTTTCAATGCCCTCATGGAGGGCGCAACGCCCCTTGCCCTTTCATGGACAGGTAGTTGGGCGCAATGGAGCTTTTTCCTTGCGCTGTTACTGCTCCTAGGGGTGACAGCAGGATTGTATCCTACGCTCTACGTTGCCTCGTTTAATCCCGTCGATATCTTCCGCAGCAAAGCGCGGAGTCAGGGCCGACATCGCTGGTTGGTGCAGGGCTTCCTCACGTTGCAGTTTGGGA
>CAYYHN010000514.1:2715-4089 GCA_964471245.1 uncultured Rhodothermaceae bacterium
TTCTATCAAAATGCCACGTTCCAAGCGGAGCGCGACTGGGGATACAACCAAGAACAAACGTTGGTGGTTGAACTCACACGCGATGGCCAATACCAAATTCTGGCGGATGCGCTACGTCAGGAGCCTACGGTGCTCAATGTCGCAGGCTCTATCCACCACATTATGCCACGCGGGAGTGGGCCGGGTGGGACCTTCGAGATCCCTCGTGCCCAAGTCGAGACGCGGCGCTATGATGTCAGCCATAGTTATTTGGAGACGATGGAATTGCGCCTTAAGGCAGGACGCTGGTTCGATCCGGCACGTACCACCGATGCCACGCAGGGGCTCATCATCAATGAAGCGTTGGCACGTGGCCTGAACGTCTCGACGGACGACGCGATCGGGTTGGAACTACCATGGGATGCAACCACGATGTATGAAGTGGTTGGCGTTGTGGAAGATTTCCACGGCAACGACTTTTCCGCGCCCATCCAACCGGCCTACTTTCGCATTGTCGATGCAGATGGAACGGGCACCCAGACGGAAGCGATGGTGGCGGCAACGTGGGCGAGGCTTTTCCCGGGTGAAGTGTATAGCGCATTCTTTCAAGACACCGTGTTCGACCGTTTCTACCGCGAAAACAAGAACATCACCCGTGTCTTTGCATTTGCGGCTCTGATTGCACTGCTCATTTCCTGCATGGGGCTCTTTGGCCTCGCCTCGCAGAACGTGGCGCGTCGTATGAAAGAGATCAGCATTCGGAAAGTGATGGGGGCGTCTGCGTTGCAGGTTGCGCAGACCGTCAATCAGCGTTTCTTGTGGCTCCTCCTAGCTGCGGCACTCGTGGCGATGCCCGCCAGCTATGTGCTGCTTGATGCGCTGCTGGCTTCGATGTACGAATACCGTATTACAGTAGGGGTATGGCCCTTTCTGCTCGCGTTTGGCCTTGTCTTCGTTACGGCCTTGCTGACCATCGCCTCACACGTTGGTAAGGTGGTCAACGCAAATCCAGCCGATATCTTCCGGACGAGTTAACGTTCTACCGCGCCCAGCGTACCCCGAACAGGAACCACCGGCCCGGCATTGGTGCGTCGAAGACCTCAGCGTATTCCGCATCAAAGAGGTTGCGGATTTCGCCGGATAGGGTGAACCGCTGGCCGCCAAGGGCAAGACGGTAGGCCGCGCGGGCATGCACGACGCCGAATGTCTCGTCGGTGAGACGCTCTTTCCATAGGCCATTCAGGCCAAGGGTCAATGCGCCGACGTGAAGCCATGCTTTGCCTTGCACGTTGTGGCGGGCGTTGGTGAGGGCGTACTTGAATTCAGTGCCATCCGTTACATCGCCGAGGGCGTTGTTGAGCCACGTGTAGGTGCCTACGAGGCGCAGGCGGTTCT
>CAYYHN010000515.1:0-4088 GCA_964471245.1 uncultured Rhodothermaceae bacterium
CTGAGCGGCTCAAAGAGATGGATCGCCTCAAGACGCAGTTCTTTAGCAACATCTCCCACGAACTTCGCACACCGCTGACGCTAACACTCGGGCCACTTGAAAACGTCCTTGCTGGTACGCACGGCGACCTCGCACCCGCTACGCGCAAGCAACTGACCATCATGCATCGCCATGCGCGGCGTTTATTGGCACTCATCAACCAATTGCTCGACCTCTCACGGCTAGAATCGGGCCGAGCCGAATTGCAGGCGCGACCACGCAACATCGCCACGTTTGTGGAAGGCATCGTCTACTCGTTCACTGCTTTCTCCGAGGCACGGCAAATTCGCTTAACGTGCGAGGCTGAACCTGATGTGCCGATTATTTACTACGACATGGAGAAGCTGGAAAAGGTTTTTTACAACCTACTCTCCAACGCCATCAAGTTTACGCCCGAGGGTGGCACGATCCACGTTCGCATTTTCTCGAAGCCCAGTGCTGCAGACCACGTTTGTATTGAAGTGACCGACAGTGGCGTTGGCATCCCTGAGGCTGACCTGCCGCATATCTTCGATCGCTTTCGCAAGGGAACGCGACGCCACGACAACGTGCAACAAGGAACGGGTATCGGGCTTGCGCTTGTTAAGCAACTCGTCGAGTTGCACCATGGTACCGTTTCGGTAACCAGTACGGAAGGGCAAGGAGCGGCGTTTACGGTTGCACTGCCTACCGGGACAGATCACTTGCGGCCCGACCAGATCCTTGCCTCAGCTGAAGAAGACCATCCCGTAACCCGTATACTTATCGCACAACTCCGCGCTGAGGCAGGTTTGGACGAAGCCGACGTGACGGCGACCATGCCTGCCGTGCTGCCTGCACCTCACGACGACGCCCCGCTCGTCTTGGTCGTCGACGATAACCCTGATATCCGCGAGTACGTGGCCGAATGCCTCAATCGTACGTACCGTGTGGCGACTGCCGTCAATGGCGAAGATGCCCTGAGCCGCATCGATGATCTCCAGCCCGACCTCGTCGTCAGCGACGTAATGATGCCGTGCATGGACGGGTATACCCTGTGCCTCAACCTGAAGAGCAACCCGGAGTATCGGCATATACCGGTCATTTTGCTGACGGCCAAAGCATCCATTGACATGAAAGTCGAAGGCTTGGCTTCGGGAGCGGACGACTATATGGCTAAGCCCTTCCAAGCCGAGGAGCTACGGGCGCGCATCCAAAACCTGCTCACGCTTCGGGTACAGGAGAAGGAACTGAAGGAACTCAACGACCACTTGGAGGCCAAAGTGCAGACTCAGTTCCAGCAACTGGTCGCTGAGCGACAGGCTTATGAGGCTGAGTTGTTAACCGCCAAGGATGCTGCCGAGGCCTCAGCGCGCCTCAAGACGGCTATGCTCAACAATATGAGCCACGAGTTCCGCACGCCGCTTGCCGCCATACTTGGCAGCGTGCAGGTACTCGAAGACGTTGCTACAGACGAGCAAGCGGAGTTCGTACACTTCATCCATCAAAACGGCCAGCGCCTCATGGACACGCTAAACGCCGTTCTCGAACTCTCTGAATTAGAGTCGGGTGAAATGGAGGTCGTATCCGAGCGTGTCCCCGTGGCCGCAAGCTTAGCAAACACGCTCGAGACTGCCCGCGTGGCCGCCGAACGCAAAGGGTTAGCCTTCACCGCCAATCTCGATGCAGCCCTCACAGCCCGCGCCGATACCTATGGTGTTGACCGAATCGTGCACCACCTGCTTGACAACGCCATCAAGTTTACAAATACCGGGCATATCCGTGTAAACGCAGGGCGCGAGGCCCAGCGGGTCTGGATTGCCGTCGAAGACACGGGGATTGGCATTGCTGCCGATCAACGGATGAACATTTTCGATGCATTCGAGCAGGTCTCGATGGGCCTCGCGCGTGCGCATGAAGGAACAGGCCTTGGGCTAACTGTAGCCCAAGCGCTTGCTCAGCATATGAGTGGTGAGATTACAGTGACAAGCCGCGCAGGTAAGGGCAGCACCTTTACCCTGTGGCTACCTGCCGTTGCAACCTCTGCTGCAGATCGAGGGGCAAGGCCGTCTGCATCGCAAAGTCGGTCTGCAAACGCGCCAGCTAGCAGCAAACGCACATCGCATTAGGAAAAAGCCCCACCCTTGCTTCGGAGCATTCCCCCTTGAGTGCACGCGCAAACGGGCAGTATCCTGTGTATAACCTGCGAGCGTAGGAGCAGGGGTGATACACGGGTGATCCTGGCCCAAATACAGAGATCCCGTTCGAGGGCGACGCTTGGGGAGGTGTCGCCCTCATCTTTTTTGGGATGGGCTGGCGCCACTGAATGCCAGCCCAATCCAGAAAGGCTGTAGATGGTGATCGCTTCCGAATCGTGCTATTCGTATCGGAGCGACTGAATGGGGTCGAGGCGGGCCGCTTTCCAAGCCGGGTAGCCGCCAAAGACCAGTGCCATGATGGTGACGAGCATAACCGAGCCAATCGCCCAATCCATAGGGACGGCGGCGCTGATATCGAAGTAGACCGCGACGTAGTTGCCCACGAGCACGCCTAAGAGAATACCCGTGAGGCCGCCAATCTGACACAGGACAAAGGCCTCAATCAGAAACTGTCTCAGGATATCTTTTCGGCGCGCCCCAATCGACTTGCGGATACCGATCTCGCGGGTGCGCTCTGTCACAGACACCAACATGATGTTCATGATGCCGACACCGGCCGCGAGCAAGGCAATCAGGCCAATGAGGCCGCCAGCGGTGCTGAGCGTACCAGTAAAGGAGTCAAACACGCTTTGCATCGAGTCGTTGGTGCTGACCTCGAAGTTGTTGTCCTCGCCCGGTGGCACTTTACGTACTAGGCGCATCCGTCCGGTGGCTTCCTCCATTGCAGCCTGCATGTAGACCGCATCGCGCACCCGCACGCTGATGCTGGCCATGTTCCGGTTAGGGATGCCATACAGCGTAAAACCCCGCGTGATGGGTGTATATACGCGATTGTCTTGGCTGAATCCGAGGAAGTTACCCTTCTCCTTGAGCACACCAATGACCTCGTATCGATGCCCATCCATACGGATCTGTTTGCCCAGCGGCGTCTCATTGACGAAAAGCTCCTCCGCCACCTGCGAGCCCAAGACGATCACGGGACGAGCGTAGAGGATATCCTGCTCCGTAAAGAACCGCCCTTGGTCGATCTCGTGACTGAAGTTCCCGAGCATGTTATGATCGGTTCCTAGCAGTGTGATGTTTGGCTCCGCAGTTTCTACGCTGCCATATCTGACTGCGCCAAACGTAAAGTCTTCGATGATGCTGATATCGACAGGGAGCTGCATCGATTCGCTGAAGCGCTGGACCTGCTCATACGTGATGGGCGGACGGTTGCGCCCGGCCCGATTGGGACCCATCTGGATGCTCGGTGTGCGCGAGATCTGGAACGTCGAGGAGCCCAAAAACTGCAGCTTCTCTTTAAAGTACACGTCGATCACCTCGACGGCCGTCACCGACACGATGATGGCGAAGACGCCTATCACCATGCCTAGCAGAGTGAGCGCGGAGCGTGTCTTGTTGGCGTTCAAGGCCCCGAGGGCCATCCGGATTGCTTCGAAAAAGGCCATGTTTGGCTGTTGGCTGTTGGCTGTTGGCTATTGGGATTTGCGGAGTCGGATACAAACCCGATGGGCCAACGCCTTGCTAAAGAGAATCCTTATCAGAATGGTGGCACAGTTGGTCTATTGGCCTATCGCTTCGGGACACAACCCAATAGCCAACAGCCTGCACCCCATGTTACTCATACCGGAGCGCTTCGATGGGTTGAGCACGCGAAGCTGACCATGCTGGAGCAAGGCCGAAGACAACCCCGATGATCGTACAGATCATAAAGGCTACAAGAACCACCGTGCCATCGAGCGTGGCCGGTAGCACGGCGCGTACGGCCAACACCAGCGGCAACGAGAGCAGCACACCCACAAGGCCACCAAGCGAGCACACCAAAACGGCCTCGATCAAGAACTGCATCAAAATCGTGCGCCTTCGTGCCCCAACGGCTTTGCGGACGCCAATCTCGCGCGTGCGCTCCTTGACGGAGACGAACATGATGTT
>CAYYHN010000516.1:0-4084 GCA_964471245.1 uncultured Rhodothermaceae bacterium
CTTGTTGATGGCCAAAAAGCGGATGCACTTGTCATCAATGATGCGGGCAAGCTGCGCATGCTCAGTCAGAAGATGGCCAAAGCGACGTTCATGATCGTAGCTGGCGATGCCGCCGCGAAAGAAGAACTGGCGGCCACGGCGCAGGTGTTTGATGTGACATTCAATGGCGTGCTCAACGGCAACCCTGAGCGTGGCATGCCACCCGCACCGCCCGCGCTGGTGAAACAGCTTCGCGTCGTAGAAGGTATTTGGGCTGACGTGGAAGCCAGTGCCGCCGTCCTCACCGATCCAAACAGTGCGCCCGCAGCGCAAGCCGAGGCCGCCGAGCAGATGAAGGCGCTGAACCTGCCGTTGCTCAAGGAGGCCAACAAGGCTGTGCAAATGTTTGAAGGCGAGGCGAGTAAGAAAGTAAGTGAACTGTTTACGCTGCTGTTTGGCTTGCTCGGCCTTACGATAGTCGTGTTCATCGGTGGCGTCTTCTTTATGCGCCGTGCGGTAGCTCCGGTTGTGCAACTCTCGCATGCTACGGCCGAAGTCGTGCAGGGCAACCTCGACGTAGAGGTCCCGGTAACGACTCGGGATGAAGTTGGCCAGTTGGTCGCCGCCTTCAACGAGATGATAGCCAACATCCGCACGTCCACAACAAACTTAAGCAAAGAGAAGGCAGCAGCCGAAGCGGCTCGTCAGGAAGCCGAAACACTGGCTGCCGAGGCCAAAGCACAAGGTGCCTACCTTGCCCGCAGCGTTGCACACATGCTCGATGAAATGACGCGCTTCGCAGAAGGCGACTTGACGGTAGCTGTACACGCTGAGCGCAATGATGACGAAATTAGCAAGCTTTTTGATGGCTTTAATCGCGCTGTTGCCAACATCCGGCACTTGTTCGAGCGCGTATGCTGGGCAGTCGAGACGTCGGTATCGACTGCAGCGGCTATCGGCAGCGCGACCGAGGAATTGGCAGCAGGCTCCGAGGAGCAATCCGCACAGGCGAACGAGGTGAGTGCCGCAGTCGAGGAAATGACGACCACCATTATAGACAACGCCCAGAATGCCACGCGTACCGCTACGGTCGCGGAGCAGAGTGGCGCAGTAGCTACCGAAGGCCGCCAAGTGGTGGACGATACCATTGCCAAGATCCGGCAGATCGCCGAGCGGGTTGGTCAGTCGGCTTCGACGGTCGAGCGCCTCGGCGCCTCGAGCCAGCAGATTGGCGAAATCGTCTCGACGATCAAAGACATTGCCGACCAAACGAACCTGCTGGCACTGAATGCAGCCATCGAGGCGGCCCGTGCGGGTGAGCAAGGCCGTGGCTTTGCCGTCGTCGCCGACGAGGTGCGCAAGCTGGCCGAACGGACCACGCAGGCCACCAAGCAGATCACCGACATGGTTCAGTCCATCCAGACGGAGACGCAGAGCGCGGTGCATTCGATGCAGCAAGGCACAGCCGAAGTACAAGCCGGCATCGTCCTCGCCGACCGCGCCGGTGCCGCACTGCACCGCGTCGTCGACGAAACGCAGCAGACCGTCGACCTCATCGGCGAGATTGCAGCCGCGAGTGAACAGCAGTCGGTTACGAGCGAGGAAATTGCGCGCAGCATCGAAGCCATCTCATCCGTCACCCAAGAGTCGGCCCGCGCCGTCGGGGACATCGCACATGCCACGGATGACCTCAACCACGCGATGGACGCGCTCAACGAACTCGTGCATCAGTTCAAGATCGACACGACGCCTGCCACAACTACAACGTCCCGCCCCGATCGCACTCCAGTCCGCCCAGCTACGACCCAGCCAGCGACTCCCGTTACATCAGGGTTCGTAATCAATTAGCGCATGCGGAAACGCTGTTCGTGCTCAGTAAGGCTTGTTAAGAGGGCGTTGAGGATTCTGACTTCGGGCTGCGCGAGGTGATCTGGCGGTCTATCCCGGCTTCTTTTGCGTGCCCGTAGCGCTGCTACGAACCCACAAAACGCGCCCGGCTGTCCTCGCCATCTCACGCCGCTCGCCTGCGAATCCAAAACCTCAACGCCCTCTAAGCGCTTCAAAGCGATGCTGAGGAATCGCATCTGATTATGGCTAACTCAAGTTTGGACCTACCTGTCCAAGCTTGAGGCGATGAAGAATGGGAGAGACGAGGTGTCGAAGACGGCTGGGGAAACGCCTCCACTTTGTTGCGTTGCCTCCTCGTCTCATCCATGCTACCCACGTTCAGACCATAGGTCAAAACTTGGGTTATGGCTAGGCACCAATGGAGGCAAACTCACTCAGTGTCTGATTGAAAGAGGAGCGGTACAAACGATGTGAGGTACCGTCGCCACACCATCCATGTATGTCCACCTTCGCTTTCATGGTAGGAGAAGGATATGTCTTTGGAGGTGAGCCACTGGGTATAGGTTCGGTTGATGCCGATCACAAAGTCTTCCGTGCCTGATCCGATCCAGAGAAGATGCGGTGGAGTCATGTTGGCTGTATTCAGACGCGGAAACAGTGCGTCGTACGCGCTTCCATACATCATAAAAGCGCCACTGAAGGAGCCCAGCCAGCCAAAGCGATCCGATTGGTTGAGGCCAATATATACGGCTTGCGCACCGCCCATCGAGAGGCCTGCCAGCGCACGCGCCTTCCGGTCTGTGCCGACAGCATAGGCCGCTTCTACGTGCGGGATAATCTCATCGATGAGCATCCCACCAAAGACGTCCATCAACTGCTTTTGGTTGGTATTCGGCTGGAACAGTTCACCCATACGGTTCGGGACATCTGAGAACCCGTACCCTTGCGGAAAGACGAGGAGCATAGGCTCAGCTTGCCCTCGTGCGATCAGGTTATCAAGGATGATGTGGGCACGGCCAGCGGCTGTCCACGCGTCTTCGTTGTCCATCACGCCGTGGAGCAGGTACAGCACCGGGTAGGTCTGGTCGGCGGTTGGATTGTAGCCCGGTGGCGTATACACGAGGAATGATCGCTCTTCGCCAACGGCGTCAGAGGCATAGAAATGGCGATGCAGGACGCCGCGAGGCACGTCATTGATCTCCCAACTGAGCGAGTCCGGTCCTGGCACATGCACCAAACTTTGCGCGCTGCTCATCGCAAACGGTTTGGTCATCGGGTTGGTGGGATCGCTCAGCATATTGCCGTCGACGACATAGCTGTAGGCGTAGATGTCCGGCGGCAAGGGAGCGGTCGTATAGGTCCACACCCCGCTGTCGGCTTGCTGCATGGGTGTTGGGAGCGTGCCTTCTCGGGCAAGCAAGACCTTTTCTGCATGAGGCGCTACGAAATGAAAGGTCACGCGGCCGTCCGGTTGTACATCGGGAGCGTATTGTCGTTGCATGTTTTGGCTGTGGCCGAGGTATGGGCCGAGCAGCGTAAACAAGACGAGGAGTAGATAAAGCTGGTGATGGGACATAGGAGTAGATTGGTAGGGTTGAGCACCATAGGCCGCTCGTGCAGGCACACAACTACCCTACATCTCGCAATGACAAGACGCTACAGGATATGCGTTAGCGTGGGAAACGAAGCCTAGTTATGATTCCTCAGGGGTGTACTGAAAGACTTCCTCCAAGGGGGCGTCGAAGACGGCTGCGATGCGGAACGCGAGCTCAAGGGATGGCGAATATTTCGCGGCCTCGATGGCGTGGATCGTTTGTCGGGTTACGCCTACGTGATCGGCCAAGGCTTGCTGGGTCATCTCGCCGTTGAGAAACCGCAAGGTCCGGATGGTATTGCGAATGGCAGAGGTCGCCATATCAAATGCTTAGGCGGTAATAGTAGAGTTGAGTGCCAGCCTTAACGAGGCTGCTTCCGAGGAAGAGGATGACTAGCACATGCAAGATGACAGAGGGCGACACGAACAACACGCTCTCAGCGATTTCTTCGCCCATCAAGTTACCGATAAACAGCTGAGCCGCAGCCAAGCTAATCCCGGCCATGACGACATAATACGCATTTCTAAACCCCTTGCCTTCGATCTGGATGTCCCGCTCGTCCTTATCGATCCGACCTGCTGCTGTTTGTTTGGAGATCCCCAGCCCAAGTTCAACGACAAACGCGATTACGATGACCTTGAAGAACAAGTCGATCATTCCCG
>CAYYHN010000517.1:0-2542 GCA_964471245.1 uncultured Rhodothermaceae bacterium
GTACGATTTCGCCTTCGAGGTCTCGGTTTTCTTGTACGTAGAGGTTGCCGTAGATACGCGCATCATCCATCACGGTGACTTGTGGGTTGGCCTCGCCGTCTCCGTACACCATGACCAAACCCTCCCACGAGGCATTGGATTCGGCGACAAAGTTGCCGTGCACCACAAGGAGGCCGTAGCCTTCGAACTGCCCCGTCAGCGTCACATTCCCATTGACCACAACGATGGCTGGAGCCGACGATGTACCAACTTGACTGGCTGTGGTGAAGGTTTTGTCGCTGTTGTAGGTCTCATCGGCTTCTGCCGTAGCTTCGGTGAGGACCGCCTCGTAGTCGTGTGAGAAGGAGACCACCGACTCGATATCGCTCTCGTCGCCAATCCCTCGGAACCGCTGGTTGAGGCTGCCCCCTTGCAGACCGCCCACGAGGCCGCCCACGACGCCCTGGTTAACCAGTCCGCCACCGCTTTCTAGGGGGCCGCCGCTGCCGACTAGCGCATTGCGCAAGTTCGAGCTGTTGGTGACCATGGCACGCACGCCGTTGCCGCGCCCACTGCCCTCGACAACAGCCTGATCCCAAGAGCCCGTCGGTCGCGTATCACGGCCGCTCACCGTGAACCCCGAGCCCTGCATATCCACCTCAGCCGTATCCACATCGAGTGAGAGTGCGCCAGGCATCGGTGCAAGGCGACTCAGGGTAGCGGTGATGGCATGGGTGGCATCACCATACGTACCCGTCGAAGTGATCTGGACAGGTCCAGCCGCTGAACCCGACAGCGCCACATCGAGATTGCCACCTTGGTAGCCAATGTCATCGTATCCGGCACGCCACGAGGAGAACTCGCGTTTGACTTGACTGATCGAAGACGCCAAGCCAGCTTTAGCGATTTGTTCAGCAAGTACTTCTTTCTGGTACCCAGCATTCATCTTCTGGGTATCGAAGGAGCCTTGCTGAAGTGATGTGTACGACAAGAGCGCCAAGGTCATTGCCGAGGCTGCTACAAATAAGGAGACTTTTCCCATGATGAACTCCGGGGGTTACTGCTTGGCTGTGCGTATGGGCACGTGATCGTGGAGTGAGCGGGCGTACAAGTAGGTTCAACTGTTGATGCGATAGGTGCGACTCCAGTGTAGGTTGGAGAGCGTCGGTTCGTCATCGAAGTAGGGCAGCACGGCAAAGCGCAGATGGACGCTGAAGGCATCGGCTTCATTGGCGACGGCATCGCCATCCGAGTTACGTAGTTCGAGCGCAAACGCCGACATATTGGCTGGGCCGCCACCTTCCGCCACACCATTCACACTACGCTCAATAGTGAAGAGCGGCGTCGAGGTGCCACGCACATCCACTGTATCAGTGGCGACAAACGTGTAGGTTACAGTCGAGAGCGTTGGGTTTGAGGTATCCAATTGTCGCCAGAACGAGATCTGGTTGCTCGTTTGTGATTGGATCACATTGGTGCCGGTGGATACGCCGAGGCCAAAGTTCTCAAAATCGTCCTGCAACTGTTCGCCGAACGCATAGACCTGTGCCCGCGCAGCGTGATAGCCCGTCTGGTTAATGGTGGCATCCGTGCCAATGGCTTGAGACGCCACAAAGATGAGCATCACCATGCCCCCAATGAGCGTAGCAGAGATATTGTCAAGCAGGATGTGCATCGGTCAATACGAACTACAGATACTTTAGTCATCACATCTTCGATGTCGCAGTACATCAGGGATAGGTATAAACCTGGCTGATGGTAATCGGAGTGAAGAGGTTGGGGTTGTCCAAGGTGAGTACCACTTCTTTTGCAAACGTTTGGCTGTTTTCCACAACCGAGACATCAGCTTCGTTTACATAGCGTACTTCGAACTCAACATCGAAAGAGATGTCGGCCAACTCGGTTTGGTAGGTGTACGTTTGGATCTCATGCACGTCGTCGATGTCATCGGCGTCGGCGAAGGTACCGCCCGACGTGAAGGGGAGCGACGACAAGTTGGAGGCATCCGTGACAACGGCACCACCTGACGTAGCCGAGTCAAAATCGAGGGCACTAATTTCAGTGAGGATATCGAGGCCTGCGCTGGTGGCAAGGTTCGTGACCTCACTGTTCACCATCTGGATCTGCGATTGCAAAGCCGCACGCTGCTGGTTGAACGCCACTTGAGTGGCGACCATGAAAGCGAGAAAAGCTAAGAGCGTCTGCGACATGACTACTTACTACGCGCTAGACAAAGGGTACGACAAAAGGCCACGACGTGCGTGGAGCTATCTGTAAGCGGTATCGGCTATCGAATAGGTCGATTTAACTGGTTGAGCATTTTTTTTGAGTAAGCGCTAAAAAAGATGCCTCCTGCTAGCACTTTGCTAGCAGGAGGCGAAACATGGATGGGTTGTATGGAGGTGTGGAAGGGGTAAAACATCGCCTGTTTGGGCGGGCTCACCCTGTCCACCCGGCCAGGATTGGACTCGGCTTGAGTTACCTAGTCGTCGTCATCATCGTCGTCGTCATCATCATCGTCGCCTTGGCTAGGTAGTCCATCTTGGCCGTTGCCGTTTCCTTG
>CAYYHN010000517.1:2642-4083 GCA_964471245.1 uncultured Rhodothermaceae bacterium
GCCATTGCCGTTTCCTTGGCCATTGCCGTTTCCTTGGCCATTGCCGTTTCCTTGGCCATTGCCGTTTCCTTGGTCATTGCCGTTGCCGTTTCCTTGGCCGTTGTCTGCATTCGAGTTGTCGCTATGGCCTGCGTCATTGCTTTGGCCAGATGGACTGTTTTCGTTGCTGACTTTCGTAGCTTCTTGTTCATAAGTCGCGATCCACGAAGCCGACTCCACAGAATTGATGCGCGCAGCCAGTTTCCCAATGGCCTCCGTGCTATGATAGATTCCGGCGTTGTCGTTCAACGATAAGAGCACGGGATCAGGTGCTTGGATGCCTAACTCGCCGTCAGGCGGACCACAGACACAGGGGCCATCGTAATCGCCGGCATGGGCCGCATGTCGACTAACCCCGCGGCTTCCCACAGAGACTGTGTGCGCATTTTCTGGGTTGCCCGGCGGTACATGGCAGATAAGCCGCTTCCGAGGGTTATTGGGGTCGACATGTGTACCTTGGACCGGGCCGGAGCCACCATTGGCATAGTTGCAGCCGCCGCCACCTGAGCCGCCCGTGCACTGCCCAAGCGAGAGTAGCAGTACCAAGTCTTGGAAGTCGGCTTCTATTTGATGTGCTTTGTGCGTCAACTCAAACAGATAGATCGACTGGTTGTCTTGTAGCGAGAGGTTACCGCTGTCATCGACGTATTCCTGAAGGAAGGAGGCGGCGCTGGCTTGCGAGTGCCCGCCTCTGTACGTCGGTAGTGGATCGCCATCGCGGAGCACTTCAATCTCGCTCTGCGGTGTAGCCGAGTTTCGTGTGTTGCCTTCGTACCAGTACTTATACCAGACTTGATACCAATCTTTGTACCAGCCATAATACCAACTGTACTCCCATTCGTACTCCCAGTAGTAATACCAATTGAACCAGTAGTAGCGTCCCCGCGCCGTGATCGCCGTCATCGGGTCAAACTCTTGGTCGACGGTATGCGTACGAGGGTTGTTGCCATCGTTAAGGTTGGCGGCTTCAGAGTTGTTGAAATCACCCCATGGTTGGAATGTCTGGCCGCCAATGGTGAATTCGGCGACGACGCGCGCTTTGTCAACGCCGTCATCGACTTCGGCACCGAGGACGGTGACTGCGGGCTGGAAGCATTCGAGCGGCACCGTGGAGTCGTCAACGATATCGAAGTCGATGGGTACGATTTCGCCTTCGAGGTCTCGGTTTTCTTGTACGTAGAGGTTGCCGTAGATGCGGGCATCATCGCGGAGGATGACTTGCGGATTGGCGTCTGCGGGACCATAGACGAGGACGAGGCCTTCCCACGCGGCATAGTTCTCGGCAGTGAAATGGCCATGCACGACGAGGAGGCCGTAGCCCTCAAATTCCCCTGTGAGCGTCACATTGCCATTGACGACAATGATGGCTGGTGCCGTCTCGGTTCCTAATACGTCGGCCGTC
>CAYYHN010000518.1:0-4076 GCA_964471245.1 uncultured Rhodothermaceae bacterium
GGTTGGAAGGTTGGAAAGTAAAGTGCAAAGGCCGTTTTACCCTCTACATCCTTTCCAAACGTACACCCGTTCCAACCCACGAAAGTTGGAGACAACTTGCGTTACTATACCGAATTGCACGCCGGATTGGCTCATTCGTGCGTCATATGGACGGCCAGCCATGCACGTGCGGCCATCCAGTCGCGCTTTACGGTAGCAGGCGAGATGTCCAAGTGTTGCGCGGTTTCCTCGATGGTGAAGCCCCCGAAGACGCGGTGCTCGACGATCTGCGCTTGCCGTTTGCTCATACGTTCGAGTTGCCGCAAGGCGTCGTCTAAGGCGAGCACGTCATCCGGCGTTGTGTTGTCGTGTGCATTCAGGTGCGTCAGCGTGACGTGGAGCGCGCCGCCGCCGCGCTTCTGGGCGCGCTGCTGGGCGGCTGCATTCACCATCACTTGCCGCATCGCCCGCGCCGCTACGCGGTAGAAGTGGATGCGGTCTTGCCACGCAAGGTTTTGTGACGGCAACAGCTTCGCGTAGGCCTCGTGGACCAGCGACACTGTGCTCATCTGCACATCTGGCCGATCCGACCGCACCTTGTGCGCCAAGTGTTGCAATTCCTCGTAGACCACGGCAAACAGACGGTCGAACGCCGACTTGTCGCCTTCGCTGGCTTGTTGGAGAAAGACCGTAACCGGAACAGGGGATGAAGGCATTGGGGCGAAAAGGGGGTGGATGGGGTGAACAGCGACAAGATAGCAGGATGTTGCCAAAGGTTCCGAAATAAATAGAGCAGCATGAGCCGGTTTGAAGCACGTTGCTGTATGGAGGGAGTGTATGGCTATGATCCACCTCCATCCTATGTGCTCCATGCTTCCCGCTTCCATCGCGCCCAAGTACCTGTGCCGCCTCGGGTATATCCTTGTTTTCGTGCTTGCCTTTGCCGCAGGGCCGTACGTTGCTACAGCGCAGCAGACGTTTACCAGTCCCGGCAACAAAAGGGTGTTCATCGCCAAATCAGGGAACCTGACGATTCAAGCACGAGGAGGCGATGGCACAGATAGTTTTGGTAGTACAAAAGGGGGGGCTGGCGCTACGGTGACGGCCACCTATTCGGTTTCCGCCGGGGACTATTTGCTGCTGGTGGTTGGGGCTAAAGGTGGAAATGGCGGCGGCGGCGGTTCAGCCGTGATTCAATGTGGTAGTCCGGCCGACTGCGCTAGTGGCACGTTGCTTCTCGTGGCAGGTGCGGGCGGCGGCGCTGATAGTGGCGTTGGTGGAGGCGGGAGTGCCGCCAATGGGACGCCCGGTGGTGGAAGCGGTGGTAGTGGAAGCGGCGGCGGTGGCGGCGGAGGATTCAATAGTAACGGGCAGGGAGGGCAAGGGCCCGGTGCAACCGGAAGAGGAGGGCGCGCAGGTAGGTTGACCGGTGGTGGCAATGGAGGCGGGGCTCCGGGCCCTTTTGGCGGAGGTTTTGGCTTTGGCGGCGGCGGCGGGTCCGTCTCTGGCGGCGGTGGCGGCGGCTACGGTGGTGGCGATGGTGGGAGTAATGGTGGTGGCGGTGGTGGCGGTTCGTCGTTTGTGCATGGGAGCGGGACCAGCATTCAGCGGGTGAATGGAGCCTCGGGAGGAGGAAGTGAACGCAACGGCTCCATTACCCTCTCGGGACCGGCCGCAGTAGCTGCGGTGATGGTTACGGCGACTGCACCCAATCATGGGAGTGCCAACAACACTTCCAGCGTGTCGCCCACCCTGACCTACGACGCTACGATTGATGCAGCCACCGTCAACACCAACCGGGTGAAGGTGTGGGGCAGCCTCAGTGGGCCGCGGACCGGGACGCTGAACGTGACAGGTACACAAGTCTCGTTTGATCCGGATACCGACTTCGTGCCGAGTGAAGTGGTTTACGTCGGCGCACATGGCCCCATCGCTGGTACGAATGGGGTGCGTGCCGCCCCTCGCTTCATGCAGTTCTCAGTGGCTACCGAGCGCGGCGATGGCGTGTTTACCGGGTTGCCTACTATCTCGGGGGCTTCAGGTGCCCGCGATGTGCTCGCCGCCGACTTGGACGGCGACGGCGACCTCGACGCGCTCGCCGCCCTGCAAGGCAGCAACACGATTGCATGGTATGCCAACGATGGCAGCGGCAGTTTTGGCAGTGCACAAAACATTTCCACCAGCGCGAGCAGTGTGAATGATGTGCATGTAGCCGACCTTGATGGTGACGGCGACCTCGATGTGCTGGCCGCCCTACAAGGCAGCGACCGAGTAACGTGGTATGCCAACGATGGTAGTGGAAGTTTTGGCAGTGCGAATAACATCACGACGAGTGCTACGGGGGCCGCTAAAGTAGACGTTGCCGATATAGAACATGATGGCGACCTCGATGTGGTATGGGCGGCAACGGCAGCCAATACCGTGGCGTGGCAGGCCAACAACGGCAGCGGCAGCTTTGGTGCGGTGCAAAACATCACCACAGGCGCTACCAACGTCGTTGCGCTCCACGTAGCTGACTTCAACCAAGACGGCTTTTTCGATGTCTTGTGGGGCGGTTCTGCTCGGCTCGCATGGCAGCCCGGGCTCGTTCCGGGATTGTTTGACTCGGTAAGCGCCATTGAGGATACCGATATGTTTTTTGGCTCAGCATCCGTCAATGCCTTGCATCCAGCCGACCTTGATGGCGATGGCGACCTTGATTTTGTCGCGGCGATGGGTTCTGCGCCTTTAGAGGGCACGAACTTCATTGGGTGGTACGAAAACCGTGGCAACAGCTTCCGGCTCGACTCCGATAGGCTGGACGCCTCCGTTCCCAATGTAGCCGCACTCTACACCGCCGATGTCGACGGCAACGGCCGCCTCGATGTGGTGGCTTCGCTGACCAACAGCAACACGGTAGCGTGGTACTCCAATACCAACATATTTGGCCGGTTATTTGGCAGCCGCCAGACGATTGATGCTGCCGCCAACGGTGTGGTAGGCGTCTTCGCTGCCGACCTGAACGGCGATGATGTCGTCGATGTACTAGCCGCCAACGCAGCCGCAAATACGCTCACTGCTTACACACAAAGCTTCCTCGACTATACCGTGACGGCCACAGATCCTGTGGCGAGTGCCATCGATGTTGCACGCAATGCCGACATCAACGTGACGTTTGAAGCGGACTTGCTGAGCACTCCGGCCAATGATGCCTTTTCCGTGCATGGTAGCCAAAGGGGTAAGTATACGGGTGTGCTCGTACGTGTGACTGGGAATCAAGTCAGGTTTGTTACGTTGCAAGACTTTCTACCCGGTGAAGTGATCACCGTGACGATTAAGGAGAGCGTACTAAGTACTGGAGGGATACCGCTTACGCCTTACACGTGGTCCTTCAGCGTGGCCCCCAGTACAGGGGCAGGCACGTTTAGCAACCAGCAAGTGATCAGCACACAGGCGGATGGGGCGCTCTCCGTCTATGCCGCCGATCTCGACGGCGACGGTGATGTGGATGTGCTCTCGGCTTCGTTCAACGACGACAAGATCGCGTGGTATGCCAACGATGGCATGGGCGGTTTCGGGGCGCAGCAAGTGATCAGCACACAGGGCAACACACCGCAGTCGGTGTATGCGGCGGATCTCGACGGGGACGGGGACCTCGACGTGCTCTCGGCTTCGGTCAACGACGACAAGATCGCATGGTACGCGAACGATGGCAGTGGCAGCTTCGGCACGCAGCAAGTGATCAGCACGGCGGCTGATGGTGCGACTTCGGTGTATGCAGCAGATGTGGATGGCGACGGGGACCTCGACGTACTCTCGGCTTCGCGGTTTGATAACAAGATCGCGTGGTATGCCAACGATGGCATGGGCGGCTTTGGCACGCAGCAAGTGATCAGTACGGCGGCCAGTGGCGCGTATTCGATATATGCGGCGGATCTCGACGGGGACGGTGATGTGGATGTGCTCTCTGCCTCAAGCGGTGATAACAAGATCGCGTGGTACGAGAACGACGGCATGGGCGGCTTTGGCACACAGCAAGTGATCAGCACGGCGGCTGATGGCGCGCAGTCGGTGTATGCGGCGGATCTCGACGGGGACGGGGACCTCGACGTGCTCTC
>CAYYHN010000519.1:0-4061 GCA_964471245.1 uncultured Rhodothermaceae bacterium
GTATGCAGGTCGGGAGGGCAAAGCGAGGCGCGTCACGGAAGCGTGTCGGTGGTCGCTGCGGTTGGCGCATCAGCGTCTGGTGAGTTAGGTGGTTTCACCATGGGTTGCTGTTCAAGGTTGGCCAACTCCAACTGGAGGTATGCGGAGGGTGCTCGTTGGGATGTCGCTGGCGAAGCATGAGACGGTTGTGTTGCTTTGTGGGCGGTAGCGTGAGAAGCCGGTTTCTGTGAGCGACTGGGCATGCGCAAACGGGAAAAAAATGGTGAGACAAGCGATATCAAAAGCTACCGGCTTACCCATCGCCCGTCAGTGGCTGTGCGTCCCAGAGGCACGAAAATGCCCATTCCCGTATCCTAAACCGTATCTTGGGACGCTCAGACACTCCTTTGAAACGGATAGGCACATCGCCTTTGAAGAGGGTGTGGTTTTTTGGGATGCAGAGGCATGCGCACCGCCGCGCGTTGACCTCCAGCTCTACCAGATTCCTGCTACGAAATGAGCTTCTGCCTCCACCTTGGGCTTGCCACGGTACTGGCGTGGTCGTTTGCCGCGCACCATGTAAGCGCGCAAACGCTTCATGCCAACCTGCTCGACGCATCCTATCAAGTCGAGCAGTGGACCATCGCCGATGGTTTACCGGTCAACAGCGTGCGGCACATCGCACAAACGGAGGACGGCTACCTCTGGCTGGCCACACACGACGGCTTGGTTCGCTTCGATGGAGCACAGTTCGACGTCTTCAACACAGCCAACGCGCCGGGTTTGCCAAGCAATCGCCTTGCCGACGTCTTTGCAGGCCCCGCCTCATCGGTCTGGGTTGAAACCGAGGACAAAAAGCTACTTCGCTTCCAAGACGGCACCTTCGAAACCATCTTGGATGGTACGCCGCCCATTTCCAGTTCGAATGGCCTATGGATAGAAGGCGAGGATCTATGGATACCTACGCATCGCGGTCTCTACCGCTATGGCCATGGCGAACTGCACCGTATCCACCCCGAAAGCCCCTATTTAGATGGCGAAATAAGCGATATGCTCCGCACCGACGATGGCATCCTCTGGGTTACGGTGCGTGTCGAGGGAGCATGGCACGTGACGACAGTGCATCCGGATGGACGGATTGAAAGCCTTCGGCTGGATGCATGGTTTAGTGAAGCGAATGCGTCCTCCTATGTTGGGCTGCAACTCACAACAGCCGGGGTCCTGCGCGTGCACCTAGACCGCCATGTGGGCACCATCGAAGGTACACAGGTGCGCCCCATCGAGTTAGAGCGGCTACGGCAAGGCGGCATTCGCTTGCGCGACTGGGTGCATTGGCGCGCGCCCGTCATGCGAGCACCGGAGCAGGTAGGCTGGTACGAACTCGGCACCGAGGGGCTGGTCCCGGCACCGCTGCCCGAGGTAGAACTCTTGCCATACAGCACCATCATCAAGGACAATGATGGTGAGGTGTGGCATTACGAAGGCAATACGCTCTATAGGGGCACAACGCCCGTGTTGCCCTTGCAGACGGAGGGCGAGAGCTTCCGTCCGCTGTTTGTCAGCCGTGATGGAAGCATTTGGGGCAGCGACAACGGCTTGTTTCGCCTGCGAAAACGCACGGTGCAAACGGTTGGCAGTCGCGAGGAGTTGGGCTCCACCAATATCTATGTGGTCCTCGAAGACAACGAGCAAGGCGTCTGGATGGGAACGTGGCGTACGCCACGTTTTGGGACCAGCATGATCGCCCGGTACCGCAACGGGCAACGCGTACAGAGCATTCCCACGTCGCTCGTGACCGCCTTGGCGCAAACACGCGACGGAACGCTGTGGGTCGGCCAGTTCGGGCCATTGTGCCAAGTTCAGCCACCATTCGCCAGCCAACGTGCCTGTGTGCCTGCCCAACTGCCGCTGTCGGATGATTACACCATCCTCGTGAACGCCATCGCCGAAGACGATGCGGGGCGATTATGGCTCGCATCCGAGACGGGGCTTGCTGTAGGCGTACCGGGTGCTGCACAGTGGCGCACGACGGAGTTGCCGTACCAAGTGCGCAGCATTACACCTGCTGGCAATGGGCTCATGATGCTCGGTGCGTTGGGGAGCGGTCTCGGCTTCTCGGCAGACGGCACGAATATCGTCTGGCTCACCACCGAGCATGGCTTGACCTCGAATTACGTCCGCGACACGTGGGCCGATGAGCGAGGCGTTGTGTGGATCGCGACGCAAGACCAAGGACTGTGCCGCCTCGACCGCTCAGTCGGTCAGCCGCCATTGGAAGCACCGCTGCACTGCTGGACAACCGACCACGGCCTCTACGATAACAGCTTGCACCGCGTCATCCAAGATGAACAGCAGCGGCTGTGGATCAACACCAACCGCGGCATCTTTTGGGTCGAGCGTGCCCAACTCGATGCGCTTGCCGCTGGCGAGATTGCTACCGTCACTTCGGTGAGCTACACCGAGAAGGATGGCATGCGCAACCGCGAAGGCAACGGCGCACGCCAACCCGCAGGCACCCGCACCGCCGATGGCCGCATCTGGTTTCCAACCCAAGATGGCGTCGCCGTCGTCGACCCCATGACCATTCCCACCAACGCTCCACCCGTTCCGTTGGTGACCGCCGTCGAGGCAGGAGGCGTAAGCTACCGGGCGGACACGACGGCGATCACGTTGGTGGCTGGGCAGCGCGACCTTACTGTCTCCTATACCGCCATCGAGTTCAGTCGGCCTGAAGACGTACGCTTTCGTAGTCGTTTGGTGGGATATCAATCGGATTGGACGGATTTGGGTTTGCAGCGTCAGGCGCAGTTTACCAACCTGCCTCCCCGCGAATATGTCTTCGAGGTACAAGCTGGGATTGGTGGCCAATGGAGCGAATCGGCGCAACTGACGCTCGTCCGTGCCCCGCTACTCTGGGAAACGTGGTGGTTCACAGCGCTCGGCCTGTTGACGTTGGTTGGCGCGGGTCTAAGCCTTTCGCGATGGCGCATGCGTCGGCTGCGCAGTCAGAAAGCGTTCCTAGAAGCGACGGTGCAAACCCGCACGGAAGAACTCGCCGAGCAGAAAGCTCAAGTCGAAGCGCAAGCCGAAGAATTGCGCTCGCTGGACCGTGCCAAGAGCCGGTTTATTGCCAACATCTCGCACGAATTCCGCACGCCGCTCACCTTGTCGTTGGGCTTACTCGATGAACTGCTTGCTGCTGGTGCAACGCCCCCGACTTCTTGGCAAGACGACCTGAACCAAGTGGCCCGCAGCAATCAGGTGTTGCTGCGTTTGGTCAACCAACTGCTCGATGTCGCACGCCTCGAATCCCACACGATGGTGCTCACCGTGCAGCACCTCGATGTCGGCCAAAAAATGATCGAGATCGCCGATGCCTTCGTATTGCTGGCCGAAAAGCGTCGGGTGGCCTTCGTGCGGGACGTGCCCGTGCCTTCGCATGCATGGCTCGACCCCGTGCAGATCGAACTCATCGTTACCAACCTGCTCTCTAATGCCTTTAAGTTTACACCTGAGGATGGCACGATTCGGCTCATACTGCGTAGGCAGGGCAGCGACGTTCTGATCGTTGTGGAAGACTCCGGCATTGGCATTCCTGAGGCGCACGTACCGTATGTCTTCGATCGCTTCTATCAGGTAGATCAGAGTCACCAGCAGATGGGCACAGGGATTGGATTGGCGCTCGTGAAGGAGGTGAGTGAACTGCATGGCGGTCGCATCGAAGTCGCCACGCAAGAAGGAAAGGGTACAACGTTCAACGTGACCCTACCCGCCGAGCGTTCGGCCTATGCTAACCTCCAACATATTCAAATCGACGAGAGTAGCGAGTCGGAACGGGTTAACGTAGCATCTTTCGAGGCTGCGGTCCCAGAGCCTATTCGCGACAGCAATGAGGAAAACGTACGTCCTATCATCCTCATCGCCGAAGACCACGCCGAGATCCGCACGTTCGTACGCCGCCTGCTAGGCACCGAATACGACGTAGTCGAAGCCGCCGACGGCGAAGCTGCCCTTGCGCTCATGCGAACGACTCCCCCAGATTTAGTCCTCTCCGACGTGATGATGCCCAAACTGGATGGGCT
>CAYYHN010000520.1:0-4060 GCA_964471245.1 uncultured Rhodothermaceae bacterium
TGTCCTCGGTGCAGCGCATGTCATCTTCCAGTACCTAGAGCACCCAACGCACGCGTAAGGTGCTCACCTGTTGGGATTTCACTTCGCCCCCTCTGTAACCCAGGTGGACCCTCGCTCGTTCAGCACAGGAATGTGTTCGCTTCATTCTGTGCTCATGACTCGCCTGTTTATACTTCTTTTTCTCGGTACCGCCATCGCCGAAAGTGCGTCTGCCCAATTGGATACCACGCCCAACCGAGCCTCCCACGTCGCGGCCTACCTCGACGAGGTCGAGGCGCTGCGTTCGGCACTCGATATACCGGGCTTGGCGCTAACAATCATTGAAGGCGAGCGGGTTGTCGCCGCTGTTGGACTTGGCGAGACCCGCGACGGCACACCTTTCACAACTGCCACGCCGCTCCGCATCGCATCGGTCTCAAAAGCAGTGGCAGCAACTTTGCTGCTCCAAGCTGAAGGACGCGGCCACCTTGGGCTCGATGACCGTGTACGCGACTACCTTCCCGACTTTGCTGGCGACCCATCCGTCACGATTCGTCATCTACTCACGCACACGTCAGAAGGCATCCCCGGCACCGAATACGTGTATGGCACGACGCGCTACGCAATGCTCGGCGATGTGCTCGCGGCGCGCTACGATACGACGTACGAAGCCATCCTGCGCGACCATATCATCGGGCCGGCCGGAATGGCATGGTACGACTCGCCGTTCCTCGGCACCCACGCAGGACTCGTCTCGACGGTCGACGACATGGGACTGTTCATGCGCGCCTATCACACTGGACTTTTGCTGCCAGCAACGGATCGTGCACGTCTCGCAATCCCATCACAAACACCAGAAGGCCATGCGCTTCCCACGAGCCTCGGCTGGTTTGCCCAGACGATCCAAGGTGTGCGCGTGCAATGGAGCTTTGGGCAAGACGACCCGGATCACTCGGGCGCGCTGCTCCTGCACCTTCCTGATCACAACCTATCGCTGTTCATCCTTGCCAACGCAAATGTCTTAAGCGACCCCTTTCGTCTACTGATGGGTGATGCACGTCGCTCGCCGTTTGCAACAGCTTTCGTCCGCACCTTCGCTTTCCCCGACATGCCGAAAGCGCCCGACTGGCAGACTAGCCCCATCCAGATCGGGGCCGATTTAGACGTTGCTGAGCAGAGCAGCTACCGCTTCCACGACGAAGTGCTGGCCCACGCCGTGGCGCAGATGTGGACAGGCAACGAAGCACAAGGCTCCGCCCTGTTTGACCTCTGGCTCGATCGCTACCCTGAAGCCGCCAGCACGCCCGACCCCGTAAAACTGTTCTACGCCACGGTCGCCCCGATCCCTCGCCTCAAACCGCTGGGCCTTGCCATGGCCGACACGCTGGTCGGACAGCATCCGCGCAACCGCTGGGTGCTGCTCTCATCTGGGTACCTCTACGACCAGATGGGGCACACCGACAGGATGCGGGCGGCTTTTGAAGGCATCCTTACCCTGCCCAACCAAGAACCAGACTTCCTGCACCGCCTCTTTGGCGCATGGGCACGCACGGCGCTGGCGCAATCGTGGAAAGAAGACAACCCCGACGAAGCCCGCCGCCTGCTACGCGAGGTGCTGAACCTCGGGATCTCGGGGGAAACACTAGAGCAAGCAGAAGCGCTGCTAGCAGCGTTAGAAAGCTAGCTTCCCTGTTGCGCCAAATCGTGCGCAAAGACAAGCATGTAGCCGTCGATGTCGCGCAGACCAACCTCTCGCATGCCATATCCAGCGCGGTCTTCTGGACCATGCACCACATCGACGTTGTCTTTGATGGCTTCCCAAAACGCGTCGACATCATCACACCAGAAATACGCGTCCCAACAGCCGAAAGCACCATTAGGGCGCACGTACTCAGGATTGGCCTGATTGAGCATCACGACGAAGCCATCGCGGTGCGGCATCGCAAACACCGGCGGCTCACCCCACACTTCGGGCGCTTCGAATCCGAGCACATCCACGTAGAAACGCAGAGATGCTTCGAGATCACGCACAAAGAAATGCGGGGCACTGGCTTTTACTCGCATGGCTGATCAGGTATAGGGCTTGAATGACTTCTAGAGCGAGGATCTGCACTTGCTAGCTTTGGGTAAGTTCTACGACTTCTCCCACCGTGAAACGGGAAGCGGAGTCTGGATTGGTTAGCCAAAAACCCCAGATGTCCGTACGGCATCCTCCCTCGTCATTGACTATACGTGGAATATCGCCACCTCTGATAGGCTCACCGCCTAACAAAAACCCTTCTGACACGAAGAAATCTTTCTTGTTCAATGAGCGAGCAAAAACAAACATGCCCCTTCCAGTTATTTGGAATACCCCTTCAATCTCAAATTTGGGCAGCGACATAAGTACCCATTCGTTGTGATTTAAACCAATCCCTAGACCATTCCATGCGGTCTACAGCGCACAGCAAGACTCTCAAAGCCCCATACGCAAGCGCAGCATGCCCCCAAACATGCCCCTAGGGCATCTCTACCCGCGAGGCCCTGCCGAGCCCTAAAGATTCTCCCGAATGTAGTCCGTTGCCATCTTGAACAGGTGCAGCCGCGTATTGCCGCCGAAGATGCCGTGGTTGCGGCCAGGGTAGACCATGAAGTCGAACTGCTTGCCTGCGGCTTGCAGCTTGTCGACCATCTGGATGGCGTTCTGGTAGTGCACGTTGTCGTCGAAGTCGCCGTGGATGATGAGCAGCTTCTGGTGGTCGGCGAGGCGGTCGGCGTAGTTGAGGGGTGCGCCAGTCTCATAACCCTCTTCGTTCTTCTGCGGCGTCGACATGTAGCGCTCGGTGTAGATGGTGTCGTACTGCCGCCAGTCGGTGACGGGGGCGACTGAGACGCCGAGCTTGAACACGTCGGGGCCATCGGCATAGAGCATGGACATGAGCGTCATGTAGCCACCGTAGCTCCAGCCCCAGATGCCGATGCGGCTGGCATCGACGTAGGGTAGGCTGCCGAGGTGTTTGGCTGCAGCCTGCTGGTCATCTGCCTCAATCTGGCCAAGGTTTTTGTACGTGACGCTCTTGAATGCCTTGCCACGTGCGCCCGTGCCACGGTTGTCAACACTCACCACGAGCATGTCGAGTTCTTCGGCAAGGTGGCTGTGCCAGAGGTAGCGGGAGCCGCCCCACGTGTTCGTCACCGTCTGCGAGCCAGGCCCGCCGTAGACGTACATCAGCACGGGGTACTGCTTGCTTTCGTCGAACGTACTGGGCTTGAGCAGGTACGCGTTGAGGGGTGAGCCGTCGGCGGCGGGTACCGTCATGAACTCAGGCGTTTGCAGATTATAGTCCGCCAGCATCTCGATGAGGTCGGCGTTGTCCTCCAGCGTCTTGAGGCGTTCGCCGTCGCGGTTGTGCAGCGAGACGACCGTGGGTGTCGTCACGTTGGCGTAGCGATCGATGTAAAAGCCGAGGTCGCCGCTCATGCTGACGTTGTGCGTGCCAGCTTCGTCGGTGATCTTGGTCGGCGGCGAGGCCATCGCGCCGCGATCCGTGCCCATGTCGAGGCTGATACTATACAGATGGCGCTCCAGCGGGCTGTCGATGGCGGCCGTGAAGTAGGCCACGCCAGCTTCCTCATCGATGCCGTGGAATGCCGTCACATCCCAGTCGCCCGAGGTAATTGGTGCGACGGGCGTGCCGTCGTTTTGGTAAAGGTAGAGGTGGTTGTACCCATCGACCTCGCTCTCCCAAACGAAGTGCTCGCCGTCGTCGAGGTAGGTCAGCTTCGTGTTGCGCACACTGATCCACGTTGGTTCGCTTTCGGTCAGGACGGTCTGCGTTGCTTGTGTAGCGGGGTCGGCGTAGATGAGGTCGAGGTCGTTCTGGTCGCGGTCCATGCGGAAGAGCCACACGCGGTGCTTCCCATCAATCTCTGGCGTCCAGCCCATCCGACTGATGTACTCGTAGCGGTCGCCGCCTTCGTTCCATGTGTCGGTATCCACGAATTCGATGCCGCCCGATGCCACGTCGATCACGCCAACCTTGACTTCGCTGTTGACTTCGCCGGCCTTCGGATAGCGGAACGAGACGTTTTCCGGGTATTG
>CAYYHN010000521.1:0-4058 GCA_964471245.1 uncultured Rhodothermaceae bacterium
ACATCCCACGCAGCCATTTCGCAAGGTCGTTGCCCTTATTTGAATGGTATTGGACCTAAGGCAAGCATTAGAGAGCGCCTAAACGAATATTGAAGTGCTTGCTCCATAGTCCATAGCCACAAACCCGCTCTTCAGGATAACGTGCATAACATAGACATTTCGGACACCCTCACCGTGGGTCTTGCCCAGATGGCACCTGTCTGGCTGAACCGCGCAGCCACGTTGGCTAAAATCATCGGCTACGTTGAACAAGCGGCGGCGCAAGGATGCAACCTTGTCACGTTTGGTGAGGCGCTCCTGCCCGGCTATCCGTTTTGGGTGGAGCGAACCGACGGCGCGCGCTTCGAGTCGCCTGTGCAGAAGGCGATCCACGCGCATTACCTTGACCAAGCCGTTCAGATTGAAGCCGGGCACCTCGAGCCGCTTTGTGCAGCGGCGAAAGCAGGCGGCATCGCCATTATCGTGGGCATCATCGAGCGGCCGCTGGACCGCGGCGGGCACAGCGTCTACTGCTCGCTCGTCTACATCGATGCTGAGGGCATCATCCAGAGCGTCCATCGCAAACTCCAGCCAACCTACGAGGAGCGCCTCACGTGGGCACCCGGCGATGGGCACGGACTGCGCGTCCATCGGCTCGGTGCATTCACCGTGGGCGGGCTCAACTGCTGGGAGAACTGGATGCCGCTCCCCCGTGCCGCGCTCTACGCCCAAGGCGAAGACCTGCACGTCGCCATCTGGCCGGGCGGCCTACACAACACACACGACCTGACGCGCTTCATTGCTAAGGAGTCGCGCTCCTACGTCATCTCCGTTTGTGGGCTCATGCGCCCGTCGGACTTCCCACCCGACACGCCGCACTACGACCTGATCATGGCAGGCAGCCAGCAAGCATTCCTCGCCAATGGTGGATCGTGCCTTGCTGCACCAACTGGCGAATGGGTCGTTGAGCCTGTCGTCGGCACCGAGGAACTAATCGTGGCGACCATCGACCACCAGCGTGTGCGCGAAGAGCGCCAAAACTTCGATCCCGCCGGACATTATTCTCGACCCGATGTGACCCAACTCACCGTCAACCGCCAGCGCCAGAGCACGTTGGTGCTGCGCGATGGGTAGCTACGCCTGTTGCGGCAGATGCTTATCGAGCCATTGCCGCACTTTGTGCCTCGGCAGCGCGCCGACAAATTCGCCCGTAACCTCCCCATTCACAAACAACTTGACTGCTGGGATACCACGCACGTCGTACATCTGCGAGAGTTCGGGGCGGCGGTCGGTGTTGATCTTCACGAGCCGCCAGCGCCCACTGCTGTTCCGCGCGAGGCGTTCGAGGGTAGGCCCAAGCACACGGCACGGACCACACCACGGTGCCCAAAAGTCAACCAAGACAGGCTTATCGTGGCTCTTGTCCAGCACTTCTTTCTGAAAAAACTCTGGAATGTTTGGCATTAGGATGTGGGTGTCGTTTCAGTGCGAAAATAGTCGGCAAGGCGCTGGGTCCCTAGCTTTGGAGCAACAACGTCGGCCGTATTGACCCGTTGAAAGAAATGCAAAAGCTGACTCAACCGCGGATCAATCGGGCGGACGAGGAAGCGGTTCAGGGCGATCATAGCGCTGGGCGCGGGCAAGAAGCGCGGGCGCTTGCCAACGGCCTCAAACGCCATCTCAGCGATGGCGCGGCGCGTAAACACCTCGGGCCCCCCTGTTGGGATAACGGCGTTGTCGCCATCGAGAGCTGCGACGCAAAGGGCAGCAAGGTCGTCCTCGTGCATCGGGTTGGTGCGAACCGTCCCACCGCCGATGAGCGGCGCGATGCCCAAACGAGCGAATTGCAGAAAGACACGGAAGGCGTAAAACAGACCCGTCGGCTCAAGGACGGCGTAGGGCATCCCGCTGGCTTGGAGTCGATCGGCGAAGCGGGTGTGTGCTTGCACGTAGACGGTGTCGGCATAGGCAGGTGTATGGTAGACGGAGACGTAGACAAACTTCTGCACGCCTGCGCGTTGCGCCTCGGCCAGCAAGTTGCCGTTGCCGTGCTCGTCAACCATCGTGTAGGTCGGTGCGCCGGGGCGGAGCTTGAGTTGCAGGCTCGCGCCCGACGCCGAGATGACGGCATCTACGCCGCGGCAGGCTGCGATTAAGGCCTCGGGATTGCGGATGTCGCCCACCACGGTCTCGTCAGCGGGGAGCCGCGTGATCTGTTCGGGCTTCCGCGTAAGCGCACGCACCCGTTCACCCTGCGCCTTCAGGCGATGGACAATGGCCGAGCCTACATGCCCGGTGGCCCCGGCTACCAAGATGGTGCGTCCCGGCATCTTACGTCTCCCGTTGCTCACGAACCGTGTCCGCTAAGGTACGACGGACGGGGTTGGCTCGCTACGGTCACGGTTGGGAGAAATGGGTAGTGCGGGAAGGGTGGGGGATAAGCCAAGTGCTTAGAAGCGACCGAAGGGAGCATACCAAAGCGAGGCCATAGCCGAGCGTACCAAGTCGCGTGCTGCGCACGCGTCACATCCCGTGCTTTAGGGCCATCTTCGAGGTCTTTTCGGGGTTCCACGGGTCTTTGTACGAGGCCTTGAAGAAGAACTCGGAGAAATATGAGGTAGTACGGACGGCGCGTAGGAAATAGCCCGTGTAGAAACTCATCAGCGGGAGGTAGGGAATCAGGCCGAGATGATCACGCCATTGGCGACTGAACAGCAGGAATGCGGCGAACTGGACGCACTTGGCAGCGGAGTACAGTAAAATGTTGGTCACGATGATCGCCCCAAGGTACGGCGTAAAGTTCGTGACCACGTCGTACATGTAGATGTACCACAGCACATTCAGCACGAGGTTGTAGAAGATGTTCTCGGCGAATGACAGGAAGTTGAGCAAGGAAAACCCCTTGTGTGCCCAGAACACGTCGAAGTGCTTGCGGAGACGGAAGCGGATGAGCGAGCGCTGCCACCGGAGCCGCTGCTTAGCTAGCTTCTTGAACGTAACTGGTACATCCGTCAGCGCGAGTGCGTGGGCATCGAAGTGGATGCGGTAGCCCGCTTTGCGGATCTTGACCGTGATGTCGCCGTCGAGACCAGGGCCGATGTCCCAGCCGCCTACTTGGTCGAGGATGTCGCGGCGAAATGCGCCGAAGGCACCGGAGATGATGCGGAGGATACCGAGCGTGCCAGACACAAGCCGCCCCATCGTGATGGCGACGTGGTACTCGATCCCTTGCAGTGTCGTGCAGATACTGGCGTCAGCATTGCGCACAGCCAGTGCGCCGCCCACTGCGCCAATCTCCGGATTGAGATAAAACGGAATGATCATCCGCTCCATCGCGTCGCGGTTTAGGGAGCAATCGGCATCGAGGTGGAGGATGTAGGTGCCCCGTGCATAACGCAGCGCCAAGTTGGCCCCAGAGGCTTTACCGCCACGGATCGGGTTGGAGATGAACCGATCGATGATGCCGCAGCGCTCTAAGTCGCGGCCGATGAGGAAGGAGTCGTCATCTGAGCCATCATCGACGATGATGATCTCGTAATTCAGATACGTCTGCTCGCGCAAGGTGCGGGCTAGTTGGTAGTAGTTTTTCCCCTCATTCTTACCCGGCACAATTACCGAGACAAGCGGCTGCTCTAGCCAAAGGCGATGGCGTGCCTGCTCGTACGCTTCGTCAAGCTTGGGACGTTTCAAGGCACGGTACCCAAGGATCAGGTAGTCGAGCACTACATAGCGCGGCAGTTCGAGGATAAAGAAGAACCAAAACAGCCGTATAAACTCGTCGGCGGTAAAGGCTTGCAAAAAGTCGAGATAGGCCTCAAGCATGACCTTGTACACTCGCAACGAGTGCCTCCAACTGAGCTTCTGCGCTTTGTGCGGCGTTCAACGTATGCGCGGTGCCCTTTAGTAACGCTTGGTATTGCTCGAACTGCGCAGCAATCTGCTCGCGGGCTTGGTGGGCGGCAGCTCGAAGTTTCTGATGTGCGGCATGCGGCGTCATCGATGGGATGAGGCAGGCCAACGTCGCATGATCCGTAAACGCCATCACATCCGACGGCTGCAACTTCTGGCGCACCAACCTC
>CAYYHN010000522.1:0-4054 GCA_964471245.1 uncultured Rhodothermaceae bacterium
AGTAGAAACCGGACTCATTGCGCTCGACCTCACGCCCGCCGTGCTCGAGGAGGCCAAGGCGTTGGGCGCTACGTTGATCGTGACCCACCACCCCCTCCTCTTCTCGCCCCCCAAACGCATAACAACCGAAGGCTTCGTTGCCAACCTTGCCTATCAGTTAGCACGGAGTGGCATTGGGTTGTATTGCATCCACACGAATCTCGATGCGGTTTCGGATGGCGTCTCCGTTGCGTTAGCCAGCTTGCTTGGTCTAGAAGATATAAGCCTTCTGGGTCCGGCTGATGGCTCCTTGCAAAAGCTGGTCGTAACAGGCACGCCTGCTCAGATTGAACACGCCCAACCTTTGCTCGCATCTATAGCCGAAACCACCGTCATTGACACAGCACCAAGACGCATCGAAGTGCTGCTCCCTGCATGGCACGTGCGCTCAGCCCAAACCACCTTGACGCACGCACTGGGGGATGGCATCACTATGCATGTTGTGCCAACCAATGAAGCCATTACCACGACCGGGCTCGGTGCATTTGGCACGTTGCCAGCACCTGAATCCCTTGATGCGTTTCTCGAACGCGTTAGCATCCGGCTCGATGCAGGGGCGCTACGCTACGTGGGTGCGCCGGAGCAGATGATCCGTCGCGTTGCCGTATGCGGCGGGTCGGGCAGTTCCTTCACACGCCTCGCCCTCCGGGCCAAAGCCGATGCCTACGTAACCGCCGACATCACGTACCATAAATTATTTGATGTCCTCGACACCGACGGCGCTCCGCGCATGGCCCTCATCGACGCAGGGCATTACGAAACCGAGGCGCATATCGAAGTATTGCTCAAGTCGTACCTCGAAGCCCACTTCCCCCAAACTACTTGGCACCGCACCAAACACCGTACGAGCCCGATGCAGACGTACGTCCCAAGCGGTTTGTGAGCAACCTACGCCAATTCTTTGCACGCTAGCGCTCGAACCTATCGGGCAAGATGGCGTTTATTGGAAGCTTGAACATTTTCGAACGCAACCCGACAGAACTTTTCATGTCGCACGAGCACAGCATACACGATCAGCTCAAGGCGCTGATTCGCCTGCAGTACATTGACAGCCGCATCGACCAAGTCACCAAATTGCGTGGCGACCTTCCGGATGAGATCCGCGACTTAGAGGACGAGCGTGCTGGCTTGCAGACCCGCCTTGAGAAGTACGAGCAAGAGCAAAAGGAGCAAGAAGTAGCCCGCCGCCAGAGTGAACTCAGCATCAAAGAAAGCGAAGCTCTGATTGCACGGTACGAGGAGCAGCAGCTTCAGGTCCGTAATAACCGTGAGTACGATGCACTTACGAAAGAGATCGAAGCGCAGCGCCAGCGCATCATCGAGTCGAAGCAAGCCATCTTGTCGATTGAGCAAGGGATCGCCCCACGCGAATCGATGATGGCCTCTGCCCGCGAGCGTTTGGGCGTACTCGCCGAAGTGCTATCGAGCAAGCAAGACGAACTGAACAACGTCTTGGCCGACACAAAGCAAGAGCAAGACGCGCTTGAGACCGTCCGCGCCGAGGCTGCCGACCACGTCGAGAAGCGGTACTTGCGTGCTTACACGCGGCTCCGCAACCGGGTGCGCGATGGCCGCGCGGTTGTCAAGCTCGACCGGGGCGCAGCAGCAGGCTATGCCGTTCCGCCTCAGCGTCAAGTCGAAATCCGGCAACGTAATCGCATCATCGTATGCGAGCACACTGGCCGCATCATCGTTGACGGCGACCTTTACGAAGAAACGACGGCTCCGATGGATATGTAGCCTTTCTACTTGTTGATTGCGGGCACGGCTTCTTTTGCGGAGGCCGTGCCCTCTTCTTTGGATGCAACGATGATCACGGATTGCATCCACCTCCATACCGCAGACTGGACCATCGCGTCATCTTCTGCTCCGGCAGGATATGGCGAGGAAAGTCCGAACACCACAGGGCACCGTACTTCCTAACAGGAAGGCGTCATCGTCCGCGATGGCGACGGCACGTGCAACAGAAAGCAAACCAGCCGATGGCCCTTAGGGGCACAGGTGATGGGTGAAATGGTGGAGTAAGCGCCCACCAGCGTGCTAGGCGACTAGGGCGGCTAGGTAAACCCTACGGGGTGCAAGACCAAACAGCGTTGCTCCACACACGAGGACTGGGCGGCCCGCCTAGATTTGCAGCGCGGGTAGGTTGCTCGAGGTGACTGGTGACAGTCATCCCAGATAAATGATGGTCACCGCGTGCTTGCCAGCAGTGCAGCGCGTGCAGACAGAATTCGGCTTACAGGTCTGCGGTAACTGCAAAAGGGCTGCCTCCTTATGGAAGCAGCCCTTTCTTGTAACGTCAAAGCTGGTGCTTTTTCGCGCTTAGTTGCCGCCTTCGGGAGCAGGCGCTTCGCCAACAGGCGCAGGAGCGGGTGTTTCCGTTGCTGGAGGCAAGACCGGAGCCACTTGCTCGGTCTGGATACCTTGGGCTTGCTGCTGGATCACACTATCCTGCGCATCCGGACGATCAATGAAGAAGTTTGTCAGGATACACAGCACAATAAATGCAGAACCAAGCATCCACGTGGCTTTTTCCAGAAAGTCAGGGGCTTGCCGAGAGCCAAGGATCTGTGTGGTTGCGCCGCCTGCCGCAATACCTGCGAGGCCACCGCCTTTACCGCTCTGTAACAGTACAACCAACGTCAACACGATGGCGATCAGCGCGATCAGAACGATTAAAAGAGTAAACATGTAGGATACCGTATTTATGTTTAAGCGCGCAAATATAGGAAAAACAACGCTGATTTTCAAGTGCCGCCTCAGCCTCGGCAAAAGCTTCATCATCGGGCTTTGTCGCACTTATTGGGCTAAATGAGGCCGCAAACGCGCTACCCAAAAGATGGTTGCTAAAGTCTTGCCATCCCCTATTTCGCCTCGGTCAGCCATTGCTAGCACTTCGCTAAAGGGCATACGGATTGGTGTCAAAAATTCACCTTCATCTGGTGCCCATCCAACATATTTGAGATCCTCGGCCAGATATAGCTCAATTACTTCACTGCTGTAACCTATTGTAGGATAGAACAAGCCAAGCCGTGTCCATAACTGTGCCTCCCACCCCGTTTCTTCGACCAATTCACGACGAGCAAGACTACCCAAATCCTCACCAACTCGATCAGCCTTCCCAGCAGGCACTTCCCAATAATGCAGCCGTGTTGGATATCGAAATTGGCGAACTAATAAAACATCACCATTTTCAAAAAGTGGTAAAGCTGCTGCGGCACCTGCATGATCTATCCATTCGCGTCGAGCAAGATTGCCATCAGTCAAACGAACTTGATCAACTCGAACGTTTAGCATCTTCCCCTCGAATACCAGTTCCGAAGAAATGTGTGTTTCCGTAAAATCAGGTAAATCTTTAGGTATTTGCTCGTTTGTCATACCAATATAGTTCGTTGTGACAGAAGTACATCCAAAAGAATCGCTGATGTTGTGATCCAATTTCGAGAAGCGAAGAGTTTCGGTGTGATTCTATAAGATTACCTTCGTTGGGACTCATTATCAAACCGATCGAACCCATTCATCAGCAAGCTTAATTTAAAGGCTTGTCATCACTAAAGTAGCCGCAACGATTGCAGCCGTTTCGGCGCGTAGTCTTCGTGGCCCCAATGAAACGATAGATACGCCACGTGCTGCTGCGGTGTCCACTTCCGCCTCTGTAAACCCGCCCTCAGGCCCGATGAAAATGGAAAGGTTTGGTTCAATTGCACCACGAAGACCTTCAAGTTGATCAACTAAGGTCTCAGACTCATCTATTGCTTCATGACACAGAAATTGGTGCACTGACGTCGTCTGGCGTAAGACGGACTCGTAAGCCGTGAGCGGCACGAGCTTCTGCAATCTGCTTCGCCCACTTTGCTTCATCGCTGCGACGGCAATCCGCATAAGCCGCTCTTCCTTTACGCGGTTTACTAAGGTCCGTGCAGTGCTTATGGGTTGAATAGCACGTACGCCAAGCTCTACAGCTTTTTCGATACACGCCTCCAACCGCGCTGCCTGCTTCAAAGGCGCAATGGCC
>CAYYHN010000523.1:0-4052 GCA_964471245.1 uncultured Rhodothermaceae bacterium
ACGCCGATGACGTTAAGCCCGACGAACAGGACGTAGGCCACCAGCCACCACAGCGGCGCATATGCATCCGGCGTCCCGAACACCGCGCCCAAGTACCCGCCGATGCCGACGACAATGACAGCAGGCGTGATCACGTACTCCATGTTCTCGCCGAGCCCCGTAATGAATCCGCCCCACGGCCCCATCGCCGAGCGGCCAAACGAATAGGCTCCACCTGTGTGTGGCAACGCAGGCGACATCTCGCCGATGCTGAAGCAGAGCCCCACGTACATGATGGTGATGATGCCCGTCGCAATCAGCAAGCCGCCAAAACCGCCTGCTGCCAAGCCGAAGTTCCATCCGAAGAAGTCGCCCGAGATGACCGCCCCGACGCCGAGCGCCCAGAGCGACCACACGCCCGCATAGCGACGCAAGCCGCGTTTTTCGAAATAGGCATCATCTACCGATTCGTAGGCAACACTGCCTACTTGCTCGCGCTTGGCCATGGGATGGGTGCATCGGTGGTGGAGGACAGGGTGCAACAAGATAGGCACTTGGTACCCGAGGTGGAAGGGCGCCTTTTATCTTATGCCTGATGCTCTTCTAGCTAAGCTATGGCTCCTGCCCGGAGTTAATAGTGGAGATAAAGCCCCCAGCTTTCATCTGCGCACCGTTGTGTCCAGTTGAGGAATTGGCACAGGTTCTCATCCATAGCATGCAGGCGAAAAGTATCTAGTGTTCGCGCATAGTAGGAGTAATGACCAAGCACGCGGTAGTTTTTCTTCGCGTGGTAATTCCACAATTTATTTAGTTCACGGAGTGTCTCGGCCATCGCTAGGATGGCAGCATATTGTTCTTGGTTGACATCCTCATTGCAACCCTTAGGACTTATGGGTGCAGGAATCACTTGAGGCTCGGCGAAATGAATGATTTGCGTGCGAACATCATTAAGGATCGCCTTTTGGGCCCATTTTACTTGCTTATCAAGGGTTGATATGGCAGTGCGCCGCAGTTCAGACCAATGATTCCGTAGGATATCAGATGTGTTATGTAGGTGTAGCCACTGAAGGTAGCTTTGATGGTGTCCATCGGCGATTTCTTGTACCCATGCCTGCCAAGACTGTACCTGATCGGATAGCTCGTGAGACTGCATCGTACGATATGCCTTTACGCGCCATATTGGAGGAAATATAGGATTGCTAGTTAGATCCGAAGCCCGTCTAGCAACCTCAAAGGGTAGTGCTTCGAGATCAGTATCTCCCTCATCAAGCTGAGGTACCTCTATACATGCTTCAATCGCTTTAGAATTCTCCAAGTAGGTCGCAAGATGTAACCTCTTTCGGATAGCATACTTTGTTTCGTCGGTGTTAGACCACGCATATGAAGACCAACCCCATATGGACTGAAATGCTAACGCCTGTTTCTCGATGAGCGTATCGAGATCTACGTGGCGTTTGGTAACGCGAAATCTGCAATAATCGATGCCCATTGTATGGGGCGAGGTTGAACAACGAAAGCAGAGTAGCCTGCGCTAAATATGTCAGTGCATTTCGTCGCAGAAATTCTACAGTTATTGAGTGGCAATTTATGCTGTGCCCGCGCGGCGCTCCGTCAACTCAACCTTCATCTGCTCGACGGTGTTGTCGTCGAGGTCGTAGAAGAACAGCAGGCCAGCCGTCAGCAGATACATGACCCCCGGAATGACGGAGAACGATAGCTTAATCGAGGTAATGGCCTCCATGGTTTGCTGGATGGCGGCGCCGTCGTAGTTAGAAACCGTCAACAAATACCCGGCGATTGCCACGGCAATGCCGCCGCCGATCTTTTGGGCAAACGTGGTTGCTGAGAAGAACAGCCCCGTGGCGCGTCGTTTGTTTTTCCACTCCGAAAAGTCAGCGGTGTCGGCGATCATCGCCCACAAGAGCGGGATGGTTGGTGCGATGGCGAGCTTGGACGAGATGTTGATCGTGTGGAGCAGGTAGAAATCCTCTGGCCCAGGGAAGTAGAGCGCCACAGTCAGGAGGCCGGAGATGGCCGAGCAACTGAGGTACACCGTTCGCTTCTCGAACCGCTTGCAGAGCGGCGTGGCGAGCAGGACACCAATAATGAGCGCCACCGTCGTCGAGGTGTAGAAGATGGTAGCGTCGTTCTCGCTGCCCACATAGTACTTGAAGTACTGATTGACGACGGCACCCTGAATGTTGATCAGGACGAAGGTGATGATGCCAAGGATGAACAGGATCAACCACGCCCGCACGCCAAACACGTTCTTGATGTCTTGCATCAGGTCGGATTCTTGGTCCGCAGGCGGTTGAATGCGCTCTTTAGTGGCAAAGAAGGAGTACACCAGCAAGATCGTCCCAATCACAGCCAGCACGAGGGCGATGAACTGGAAGGCATCGCGCTCATTTTGTACGATGACATTGGCAAGCTCGCCCGTCGTATCCAGCAACCGTGCTTCGCCCCAGTTAAAATCCATGATGAAGGCGAGGGCCTCCTGTGGCAGGTTCGCATTTTGGGCAAACAGCAGCACATCATCCACAATCAGATTGTTCTTGAACAGCATCGTAAAGCTGACGATGAACATCCCGATGAACCCAAGGAAGAAGCGGTATTGGTTGAGTTCGGTACGCTCGGCCGAGTCATCCGTCATCACGCCAGATAGCGCCGAAAACGGCAGGTTGACCGCCGTGTACATGGTACTCAGCAGCAGGTACATGCTGGCCGCATAGATGATTTTCCCCGTTTCCTCGAAGTCGGGTGTAGTAAAAAGCAGGACAAGCGACACGCCGAGCGGAAGGGCAAACCAAATCATGTACGGTCTGAACTTCCCATGTTTGGTCTCTGTGCGGTCCGCGATGATGCCGATGAGCGGGTCGGAGATGGCATCCCACACCCGCGCAATGAGCATGATGGTGCCTGCCATCGCCGCAGAGATGCCATAGACATCGGTCAGGTAGAAAAACAGGAACATGCCTGCCATGTCCCATGCAAAGTGGCAGGCGGTGTCGCCTAGTCCATAACCAAACTTTTCCCTGAACTTCAGTTTACCGGAATTCTCACTCATGGCATAGGCATGGATTAATGGGGAAGACGCTAGCGCGTGGGAGCCAGCAAGAAAGCCTTTTCAAGATAGGCGTATGCACCTTGAGTGGAAAGGGGCGCGCGAATCTAAGCGTGGTTAACGCTGACAAGCCTCAGCTAAGCTTGCTCGGAGGCCGCAGCGCGTGCCTCGGTTTCGGCATCGAGGATCGTGCGGATGCGTGCGATCAGTGGGTCGTCGGTGGTGTAGCGGCGGCCGTAGGCGAGGTTGAACCGGTAGTCGAAATCGGCGGGGTTTTGGCCTTGGTTGTGCTGGAGGATGGTCTCCAACTTGTCGAGCGCTTTAGCCAGCCGGGCTTCGGGAGAACGGGCCGCCTCGTATGCATCCCAGAGATCAAGAATCTCGTCTTGCATGGACGTGGGCAAGGGCTCCATCAAGGCGAGCAGGTCTGCACGCTCCTCGTCAGCTTTGTTGGCCGAGGTGTCCTGTTCGGGAGCCGGAATGTCACCGCGAATGGCTTCGCCAAGGTCGTGCACGATGCACATCTTGACCAAACGCTCGAAGTTGATCTCGGGGAAGTGCTTGGCAAAGAGCATCGCCATCAGGCAGAGCCGCCACGTATGCTCGGCGACGCTTTCAACCCGGCCTTGCGAAGTATGGGCGGAGCGGAGCGTGTTCTTGAGTTGCTCGGCACGGCGCAGAAAGGCCAGCGTGCCTGCGAGATCAGCAGCTTTCATGGTTCAGCAGACGGACGCCGTAGCAAGCTAAGGTAATTCAAGTGTGGCTCTACTTGGCTAAGCCTGAGGAGACGAGTAATCGAAGAGACGACGTGTCGACCTCGGTTGGAAAAACGCCACTCCGTCGTTTCAGTGTCTCCTTGTCTCGTCCATTCAACCCATATAGCGGAATCCAAAGACCTTGGGAGCGTGTGTAGAGGTTTCGCGCTGTGTGCCCCTGCTATTGGCTCTTCGTTGCTGGCTGTTGGGGCTTTCAACAAGCACGTCTGCCCGCTTCAAGCCACCCTCAAGGT
>CAYYHN010000524.1:0-4037 GCA_964471245.1 uncultured Rhodothermaceae bacterium
CCATTTGATGTACTGTGGTGTTGGGTAGGCACCGCCGTTGGCAAGACCGGCGTAGGCAGTGGCCAATTCCACCAAGCGAACTTCGCCGTTCCCAAGCGTCAAGCCAACCCCATAGTGTTCGGCAGGTTGCTGAAGCGAATGTAAGCCCGCTGCTTTAAACGTCTCCAGTACTGAGACCGGTCCGAGCGAGCGAGCTAGGCGGATCGCAGGGACATTGTAGCTACATGCCAGCGCTTGGCGCAACGAGACCGGGCCGTGATAAGTGCCGTCGTAGTTTTGAGGAGAAAATGCGCCACCGGCTTCAAGCACCGTAGTTTCAATGTCAGCTAGTATGGAAGCGGGCGTGTACTGCCCAGATTGCAAGGCACGGGCATACGTAAACGGTTTGACAGCACTGCCAGGTTGCCTGAGCATCTGGACACCATCGTTTTGTCCGCCATCGGCTTCATTCCAATAGTCAGCACTGCCAAGGTAGGCAAGTACGTGTCCCGTCTTGTTTTCTAGTACGATGGCAGCCAGATTCCCAACGGCTGCCTCTGCGATCCTGCTTCGATGTGCAAGTGCTGACGTTGCTATGAATTCCTGCAGGTCGGTGTCGATAAAGGTATGCACCTCTGCTACAGGTACATCACTAAGGGCGTTTGCCGTGCGTTGTAGCCAATGAGCAAGGTGAGGTGCTTCGAAGGCGGGTTTAGGCTCTGAAAAAGTGAATTGTCGTGCTAGCAAGTCTGCACGTTCGGTTTGACTTACTATGCCCGTGTCGTACATGGATTGGACAACGTGTTGGTAGCGCTGGTAGGCGCGTTGGGGATGCTGCAACGGGTTCAATCGTGTCGGACTTTGAGGAAGGCCGATCAAGAACGCTGCTTGCGCTTGGGTAAGGTTGCGGGCTGCCTTGCCGAAATAGCGTTGCGATGCGGCTTCGAGGCCTCTGGTCTGGTTGCCGAAGGGTGCTCGATTGAGCCAATAGGTTAAAATGTCTGTTTTAGATGCTTGAACTTCTAGGCGCATAGCCAAATGCATCTCGCGGATCTTATCCCACCAGCGATTGCCACTGGGCTTTTGCATCATGCTAGCAACTTGCATGCTCAGTGTTGAGCCGCCTTCAACGATGTTGCCCGCTCGCACATTGGACCACGTGGCACGCAGGATCGCTAGTGGATTGACTCCAGGGTGCAGCCAATAGGCTCGGTCTTCTGTTGCAATTAATGAAGCTATGGCGGTAGGCGGAAATGCCTCAATCGGTCGCCAAAAGGCTTGTTCATGGGGGCGGATGTCTTGGAGCAGACTCCCATCAGATGCGGTGACACGTAGACCGAAGGCAAGATATTGTTGGTCAAATGCAGTTGAAAGAGGCCAGATCAACGAACAAAATAGGGCAATGAGCAGCACTAAAACCCCAATGTAGGTTGCGGCTTTATGCTGAGAAAACACCTGTTTGACACTTGATGACATCTCCGGACGCCTCCATGACATCTTCCCTCGAATGCAACCGTAGCAACGATCAGTTCACGCAAGGTAATTCAAGGAGGCACCTAAATGAAACCCGCTCACACCCACACCCCACGCGTATCTTTCTTGCTGATTTTGGCAGTAATCATGACCACATGGGCTCCAACAGCTTTTAGCCAAGGCGTACAAGTTGTTGCGATGCATTCGGCTTCCTCGAACGGATTCATGTCGAGTAATCTCTCTTCTATGGCGAAAGCCAATCGTACCGATCATAAATCGAATCATGCTTCTGTAGAAATTCTCGACGGCATGCAAGTTAACGATTACCGTCCCTTGGCTGAGGCACTTTGGAATGAACGCGCCATCCAAGCACTAGCAGATATTAAGCGTGTGCATCATCTTTATCTGGAGAACTGGGGTGCCATGCAGGATTATGCCGTGCTAGGTGTAATTGAAGGCCCCAATAACACGCAAATCTCCATTGTTGAGATTACCTATGCGCAGGGCAATGAGCGCTTCAAGATGGTATGGCAACGTGATACACTGCTCTCGATGGTCAAAGCCTCGTCAATCACCATGAAAGTGCATCCAATTACGGGAACAACGGGATTTGCTACCAATTAATGCTGGGCTGATTCTGGCTCCCTCTGGAATCTGCTTGATGCAAAAGAAAAGGCTCTTGGGAATATCCAAGAGCCTTTTCTTTGTGTGCCCAGGACTGGAGTCGAACCAGCACGTCCTTTCGGACACCGCCCCCTCAAGACGGCGCGTCTACCTATTCCGCCACCTGGGCTGGTGGTTGGTGATCCCGCCAGGGCTCGAACCTGGGACCCTCTGATTAAAAGTCAGATGCTCTGCCAACTGAGCTACGGGATCGTGCATTTTTTACAGGGCATCAAAGGTACGAAGACCCACACCTCAAAGCAACACGGGCTGTGTTGCTAGCATTTGAAGGTTCAATGAGAAAAGAGTAGGTCCTATGTCTCAGCTTATGCCCCTCGTTTCCAAAGATCTACCATCGGGTAGCGCATAATCAGTCGGGCTTGGAGCATGTCTGGCGCAAAGTTCATGAAGCCTAGGGCAGTGTAGACTTCCTGTGGAGTGAGATCAAATAAGAGCTTGATCTCACGGTCCTTTCGGATAAAGTCCACTGTTGCTAAGATGCCTACAAGACCCGTTTTAGCCGATCCAACAAAGATGTCGACGGGCTCACCGTCGGTACTAAGTGTACCCTCCACGTAACCGTAGTTCAGCGGATAGATAATCTTGGGATAGGACGGATGAGGTTTTCCAAATGGCCGTTCGATGACGAGTGTATTTTGCCGACACAACGCTTCCCATTTAGCCCACGGAAAGGTTGTCGTTAAAACACTGTGGAGCTCATCATACAGCGGCGGATGGCGAAACGTGCTAATTGAGTCCATAGTAAGTGATGGTGCTACGAGAAGAAAAAAGGGCCTACCATGCTTAAACATCGTAGGCCCTTTCTGCTACATGTAAACGATCTGACTTAGTCGTCGTCTTTTTCCGGCCAGATGACGGAGAGTGCCAATTCCTGCAATTGCTCTTCGTCCACAAAGTCGGGCGACTGCACCATCAGTTCTTGGGCACTTTGTGTTTTCGGGAAGGCAATCACTTCGCGCAAGGACGCAGCCCCAGCAAGCAACATGACGATGCGGTCGAGGCCAAGGGCAATACCGCCGTGAGGAGGGGCACCGTAGCGGAAGGCGTTCAACAAGAACCCAAAGCGTTGCTCAGCTTCTTCCTCATCGATGCCGAGGAGTCGGAACATCTGCTCTTGCACATCGCGGCGATGAATACGGATGGAGCCGCCACCGATCTCGCTGCCATTGAGCACGAGGTCGTAGGCGCGCGCGCGTGTAGCACCGGGGTTGTCGAACATGGTGCCGAGGTCCTCCGGGTGCGGCGACGTGAACGGGTGGTGCATCGCGTAGAAACGCTGTGAGTCTTCATCCCATTCGAGCAGCGGAAACTCGGTGACCCAAAGGAATTTCCACGGACCGTCGGCACCTCGGGGAATAAGGTTAAGCTGGTCCGCCATATGCAGGCGGAGTGCGCCCATTTGCTCGTAGACTTTGGGAGCAGTCCCGGCAAGCACCAGCACTAGGTCACCCGTCTGAGCACCAACTTGTTCGATGGCGTTGCTGACGAATGCCTCAGGGAGGACGTTTGCTTTTACGGAGGAGAACGTCGCACCACCGTTGGACGGAAGCTTGAAGTAGACTAGTCCACCAGCACCTAAGCGTTTGCGCACAAAGTCTTTGTCGAGGCGGTCCATCGCACCGCGGCCACGGTCACCTTCGCCGGGGACGCGGATGGCTACAATGTTGCCACCGGAGGCCAACACACTGTCGAACACACGGAAACCGGAGCCTTCGAACGCCGAACTGATGTCGTGAATCTCCATCCCGAACCGCAAGTCCGGCTTGTCGGAGCCGTAGGTCTTGATGGCATCCGCATAGGACATGCGCATAAACGGCGGCTCCAACTGGACGCGGTTAACTTCGCGCCAGACGTTGGCCCTCAGCTCTTCCATCAACGAATCAATCTGATCTGCGGTCGCA
>CAYYHN010000525.1:0-4030 GCA_964471245.1 uncultured Rhodothermaceae bacterium
GTACCAAGTTAGCGTACTGGGTACTTCGCTGCGGATTGAGTTGAAGCAGCAAGTGACGCATGGGCGTTGCATTCGTGTGAACCCGACAAAAGTGCTCTGTGGTAAAAGGTCGCTACCAAACATTATTTCAGCAAGTCTCGCTGTCTTGCGTCTCACTCGCTTTCTACTACCTCAATTTTTTTCTCATGCCGTGTCATACAAACGGCTCGCATGTACGACCAAGCTACACCAACCAACACCGCTTGCATGGATCGCCACGCGCTACATGATGCCCTCGAACGCTTGCATGCCGAGAGCTTCGGCTGGGCACTTGCGTGCTGTGCACAGGACCGTTCGCTAGCCGCCGATGTGTTGCAGACGACCTACGTGAAGGTGCTGGAAGGGCGAGCTGCCTTTGCCGGCGCGGCGTCGTTCCGAACGTGGCTGTTTGCCATCATCCGGCACACGGCAGTCGATATGCGACGCAAGCAGCGGGTCCGCGCACTGTTTCGGATCCAGCCGACGACATCACAAACCAGTCCCATACAACCCGATGCTTTGTTGGAAACTACCGAGACGCAGGCCCATTTTCGTGCGCTCCTCACTCAGTTGCCTCTCCGTCAGCAGGAGGTGCTGCACTTGGTGTTTTACCATGATCTGACCGTGCAAAAAGCCGCCGAAGTGATGGGCGTCTCCATCGGCTCGGCGCGCACGCACTATGCCCGTGGCAAAGCCCGACTCCGGACGTGGTTAACCGATGAACATGAAGTCTTTCCCCATGGATGATACTCGCCTAGATGATGTCCTTCGGACGCGATTCGCGGCCGTCCGCCAGCAAGATGCAGTGGATGCTCCGACGATGGCGCAAGTCTTAGCCCGCTCTTCTGCACCCCAACAAACGCAACGCACCTTGTTGCCTCACCTTGCGTTCGCCGCTGTGCTCATTATCGGGCTCGGCACTACACTGTGGTGGACCTCTGGCCATACAGAACCAAGCTTGAGCACATGGCAATCTCCAACAACGGCACTTCTACCTACACCGCCATCAACTCCAGTGAACGTGGTAGACATGCCACGTGATGCCTCCATCGCTACGTGGGAGTCGCCAACACACTTTTTACTGCCTTCGGACACTCCTCCGACTTTTTAGTTACAACCAACTCGACTACCTCGAACATCATGAAACGCTTCTCCATTCTCCTTGTGCTCTTGCTCGTAAGCAGTACGACGGCCTTAGCCCAACGCGGCATCGGCCAGCGTGGCCAAGACCCCATCGCAGCCAACCTTTTTTCGGCGGAATTGGTTATGCAGCACCAAGAAGCGATTGGCCTCACGGATACCCAACGACGCCAAGTGCGCGAAGCCGCATTGGAAGCGGAAACGCAGTTTGCTAGCCTACGCTGGGATATGCGTGAAGCAACACAAGGGCTGCAAAAACTGGTCACTCAAGACCGGCTTGAAGAAACTGAAGTGCTCGCCCAACTCGACACGGTGCTTGACTTCGAACGCGCCATTAAGCGGGTCCAAGCCATCAAGGCCGTGCGTATCAAGAACGTACTTACGCCTGAGCAACAACAGCAACTTCGAACCTTGCGTCGTGGACAGTCGGGCTAAACTTCCTCCTTGTTTTCCCGATGTTTAGGGGATGGAAATGGCATCAAGTGTACCTACTTCAACACAACCCTGTTGCCCCACCTGACCAATACGCTCGCGATTCACGACTGCTACCGCATTTTATACCATGAACCGACGTGCTTTTTTGCAGCGCACGGCCACCTTGTCGTCTGCCGCTGCCCCGAGTCCTCAAACGGCTGCTCGAGCACCCTTGCCCATCACAGCCGGATTAACTGCCTACACCGCGCCCCTTAGCGAACGCGAAGCCCTGCATCTACTGCGGCGCTGCGGTTATGGCAGCACGGTTGCATTAATCCAAACCAAGGTGGGTTTGGCGGCGAATGAAGCCGTCGATGCGCTCGTCGATGAAGCCCTTGCGCAGTCGCTCCCGGAGCCGCCTGTCTGGAAGGACGAGCCGATTCCCGGGCGCAATGCCAGCAATGCCGAGCGTGATGCGTACAATATGGCCAACCGAGAATGGTACAGGGAATTGCAACTCGGCTGGCATGCGGGGCTGCCGGGCGGCGGGCTGCGCGAGCGCATGACGGTGTTCTGGAGCAACCATTTCGTTACCGAATACCGCACGTACCAGACGGCTACGCTAGCGTATCGCTACCTGAACTTGCTCCGCACACACGCACTCGGCAGCTTCCGGACGCTGCTCCGCGAGATTGGGCTGACGCCGGCCATGCTGGTGTATCTCAATGGGCAACAAAACCAAGTGACGGCGCCCAATGAGAACTATGCGCGCGAATTGCTGGAGTTGTTCACGATGCGCCCACAGGACGCCGAAGGGAATGACAACTACACGCAACAAGACATCACAGAGATCGCGCGGGCGCTCACGGGATGGGTCGCCGATGGAACAACCCTTGAAAGCCGCTTCCTTCGCTTCCGGCACGATGGGGACGCAAAGACCATCTTTGGCCTCACGCGTCCTTACGACTACGATGGCGTCATCAACATCATCTTCCAAGAACGCGGGCAACAGACGGCCTATGCAATCTGTGAGCAGTTGTACCAAGCGTTCGTCTATGATGTCCCGGCCCCAGACATCGTCGCTGAGCTCGCCGATCTTTTTGTTGCAAACGACTACGACATTGCTTCAGTGGTCCGGGTACTGCTGAAAAGTGAGCATTTCTTCGATGCTGCCGTGCATGGCGCGAAGATCAAGAGTCCAATCGATATGCTGGGAATGCTCATCAACGAGACGATGACGAACCCGCCAGAGCAGTTGTATCAGCAGTACCAGCGCTTTGCGGGCTTCGCTGGGCAGACCCTCTTTAGTCCACCCAATGTCGCAGGCTGGCCCGGCCATCATGCGTGGCTCGACACGAGTACCCTTCCACTCCGCTGGCTCACCGCCGATGCGCTCTTGCAAAACGGTCGCCGGGTCGATTTCATTACGCTCGTCCAAACCGCTGAGCACCTGCACGACCCGCTCGACAAAAACGCTGCCTTCACGCTTCCTGTCCGTCTCGCAGAGTACATGATGGCGGTTCCTCTTGAAAACGTCAGCATCCCGACGATTGCGGAGCCGTTTGGAGGCGACCTCGTCAACCGACCAGTCCCCGACGAGGTCTTGAATGGCCCGGCCTACGCCATCGACCTCGCAAAGATTTTCCTTGGTGGTTTGCCTTGGTACGAATGGTTCCTGTATGGCACAGGCGCACACAGCGTTATCGCCAACTACGTACGTTTTCTGTTGCAACTCCCCGAGTACCAACTGACCTGATTCTCCTGAAGCCTATCTCCGACCATGTGTGATCATCACGTAGCCACCACAGGCCCGCGCCACGGCAGCGCGCTCGAACACGGCGAAGCCCATACCGACGACCATCGCCAGTGGTCCCGCCGCGACTTCCTGCGGGCAACCGGCCTCACAACAGCAGGTGGGGCGCTTGTTCTCGGGGGCCTGCCCATCCAGACGTTTGGGCAGTCGTCGCTGCTGCACCAATTGAAACACAGCAACACCGACCGCATCCTCGTCCTCATCCAGCTCAGCGGCGGCAACGATGGCCTTAACACCATCGTGCCCGTCAACAACGACCTCTACTACCAAGCACGCCCCTCGCTTGCCCTTACCAAAGCCGACACCATCGCCCTGACCGATGAGATCGGTGTGCATCCGTCGTTCGCCGACCTCCAGCCGCTGTATGACAACGGCGACATGGCGATCCTGCATAGCGTCGGCTACCCGTCGCCGGACCTGTCGCACTTCCGCTCGACAGACATCTGGGTGTCGGCGAGCGATGCCGAGGAAGAACTCGACACCGGCTGGCTCGGGCGCTACCTGAACGATGAATTCCCCAACTTTGCCGAAGAACCAACCGACTACCCGCTCGGCGTCCAAATCGGCGCATCGGCGTCGATGATGTTCCGTGGCCCATCGGCTAACCTCGGGATGTCGATTGCCAGCGTGGACTTGTTCGAGCAG
>CAYYHN010000526.1:0-4025 GCA_964471245.1 uncultured Rhodothermaceae bacterium
TCGATATGGTCGCTGAGGTAGTCTTTTGCCGTGCGCGTGCCAATGGCATCCCACGTCACGATCTCCTGCGCCTTGTCGTTGGCGAGGCGGATCACCTCCTGCCCTTCCTCAGGTGACAGGAACTCGCCTTTCTCGTTGAGCAGCTTGAGCGCGTTCCACTCGGCTGGATTGTGCGAAGCCGACAGCACAATGCCACCAGCGGCCTCTTCGGCGATGACAGCCATCTCGACCGTCGGAGTTGTCGCCAAACCCGCGTCGATCACGTCGCAGCCCGTGCTTTGCAGGCTCGCCATCACAATGTCGGCGCAGAGTTGGCCGGTCACGCGGGCATCGCGCCCGATGACGACGCGCGGTGTCTTACCAGCAGCTTCGGCGCGTTGGCGACACCACGTTCCGTAGGCCGTGCTGTAGGTGACAAGCACCTCGGGGTCTAGGCCGTGGCCAAAAATGCCACGGATGCCCGAGATCGACACCATCAACGTTTTTTTCATGTACAATAACGGTTTATCGGTTTTTCCTGTGGCAAGATAGCGGGTCATCAACTCTTTTTCGCACGGTAACAACAGATTAGCGAGCATTTCCTATTTTGATCAACGTCGTTGGCGTTTGCTGCTCGCCTTCGACTCATTCCCTAAGTGTTCTGTCTATCCCTCCCCAAACCTCTCACGCATCATGCTCTGGACGATACTTATTGGCTTCATCGCTGGTCTCATCGCCAAATGGATTATGCCGGGCAAAGACCCGGGCGGCTTCATCATCACCATCTTGCTTGGCATTGGCGGCGCATTTGTCGCCAACTTCCTCGGTAGCATGCTGGGGCTTTACGGTCCGGGCGATGGCGCGGGCCTTATCGGATCGGTCGTCGGCGCGATCATCATCCTGTTTGTCTACCGCCAACTGAAGAGCCGGAAAACGGCAAAAGGTTGATTCCGGACGTGGCTCCGCTCCTTACCAAAGACGGCCTTCGCCTCCACCGCCGCGTGTGGTCTGCTGATACACCACGTGCGGTGGTGCTGTTGGTGCACGGCTTCGGCGAACACACCGGGCGCTACGAACACGTCGCGGCTGCGCTGAACGATGCAGGCTATACCCTTGCCTCCTACGACCAACGTGGCTGGGGCCGCTCGGAAGGTCGCAGCGCGTTCGTCCGCCGCATCGACGACTACACGGACGACTTGGCCCTTGCGCTGGCCCAAGTTCGTAGTGAACATCCAGATCTCCCGCTGTTCCTATTTGGGCACAGCATGGGCGGACTCGTGGTCACGCTGTTCGCGATCGACCATAAACCCGAGGTAAGCGGCCTTGTGCTCTCAGGCTCCGCGTTCGAATCGGATGAATCGCCGTTTCTGCAATCCATCGGGCGCGTGATCGGCAAATGGTTTCCCAAGCTGCCGACGGCACCGCTCACGTGGCACTACATCTCGCGCTCCCCCGAGGTCATTGCCGCGGCCGAAGCCGACCCGATGTACTACAAGGGCCGCATCATTGCCGCTACGGGTGCCGCCATGCTCGATGGCATGGACCGCGTCCAAGCACAGATGGAGGCCATCACCTACCCGTTCCTCGCCTTCCACGGCGGGGCCGACCGCGTCACCAATCCACAGGGCAGCCGCGACCTCTACCGCCGCGCTGCTTCTGCAGACAAGACGCTAAAAATTTACGACGGCCTCTACCACGAAACCCTCAACGAACCCGAGCAAGCCGAAGTACTCGCGGACTTCATTGCATGGCTTGACGCACGGATCTGAGCGGATGAGTCAAGTTATATCCAACTTGACTGGATGGGGGGTTGGGAGAATGGGCGTGTGGGAGAATGTAGCGTGCGGCTTTGGGGCCGACTAAGCCTTCCTAACTCCGTGTTTCCATACGAATGACCATTACCTACACCTCGCGTTGCTTATGTCTGAGATTGCACAAACACCACCACCGCCCTACTACGCTGTCATCTTCACCAGCGCGCGCACCGATGTGGATGATGGCTACAGCGATACGGCCAAGCGCATGGTGGAGTTGGCTTCTGAACAGCCCGGCTTCCTTGGTATCGAATCGGCACGCGATGGCGTTGGCATCACGGTGTCGTATTGGGAAAGCTTGGAGGCTATTCGCCACTGGAAAGCGCACACCGAGCACCTCATCGCTCAGCAGCGTGGCCAAGCCCAATGGTACACGGCCTACACGACGCGCATCTGCAAGGTCGAGCGGGACTACAGCTTTAGCGAATAGCTTGCACGCACAGCAACAAAAAAGGCAAGCCGTTCGAGATGATTAGCACTGACGCAACTAAAGGCATCATTCCCGAGAAATCGGGAATCTAGGCTTAACACCTCGCTAACAAGCAATAACGTCCCCGCTACCACAACGTTGTTAAACCGATGTGCTAGCGGGAACGCTGTGCAATGCGTCTACGCTGCTGCCCTAGATGCCCGCCTTCGCGGGCATGACGTGTTTATCGGGCAGTTACGCTGAAGTGCGAGGCTTCCATTTACGCAGACCGCCTATTTGATCAAAAAGACGATGGTCACGTTGGCACGGACGTCCATTTCGCCTGCTGCGTAGGCATCCGGTTCAGGTGCAGACCGGGCGGCCATCAATTGCGGCTGCGCATCCATCTCCATCCGTACCATCGGGCGGGGCACGCTCACCCCTTGCTCGTTGATCTGGAAGACATCGCCTACCTCCGCGCCGAGCGCACCAGCCATCAGCTCGGCTTTGGCGCGGGCATCGTGCACGGCCTCGGTCAAGGCTTGGTTGCGAATGGCGTTGCGATCCTTCAATCCATAGGCGACGCCATTCAAGCGGTTCGCGCCTTTCTGCACCACTTCCGTGACCAGCGTAGGCAACAGATCAAGATCTTCGACTTCCACGACAACCTCCCGCGTAGCTTCGTAGCCCACCTCTTCGTGCTGGCGCGTCTGCTGATTGTACACACGCAGTGGCTGCAAGCGTAGCGTCTCCATCCGCATCTTGCGGTCTTCGATGCCGAGATCACGCACGGCATTCATCGCATCGCGCGCCGAAGCCGCATTTTGCGTGCGTGCTTCCTCAGGATCGTCCGAGCGGCTGACAATGCCAAAGCGCACCGTAGCCTTATCAGGTTCAACGGTCAGCGTGCCTTCGCCACTAACGGTGATGGTGCGAAGCGCGGGTTGTGGTGTGGGCATGACTTGGGCCTGTAAGGTTGGCACAGCTAGCACGGCAAACATGACCAGTATCGTGAACAATGGCATGCGCGTGCGTAGCATGGAAGTGACTATTTTCATGGATCTATCCTGTTTCGTGATAAGCAATACAAGGTACACCTATTACGACAAGGAGTGTGCCGGGGGGATGGGAGGGTTGGGAGGATGGGAGGGTTGGGAGGATGGGAGGGTTGGGAAGTTTGGATAGAGTGGATGTATAGAGACCGTGGTTAATAACTATTCAGCTTACCCCGCAGATTCTGCAATGCAGCTAGTGTTTCAGGCCCCAGATCTTGACGGTCCAGCAATGTGACGATTGTTTGCAGGATTTCGTAAATGTCTTGCCCTTGGCATTTGCAATGCAAGTCGCCAGTCGCTGTAAAGCTATGCGCTCCCCATCCTTCATTTACGTACGACGGGCACGTAAAATGCTCGAATACGGTTTCTGAGAAATGACGAGCTTTAGAGTGGCAACATAATCCGAAGTCAGCATTAAGCGGGGCAAAAAACGAGCAACCCCCACACTGGTCACCTTCTTCACATTGCTGCCTTAATTCTGGCTCTTCAGACCATCTCTGCTCATAGCGCAATCGAGATGCAGGATTTGAGAAGTCATTTGTGGTCAGTTTATTCTTATTTGCCATATGTCATCCATACTGCACCAACTCCCACACTCCCATCCTCCTATCCCCCCATACCCAAAAAATCACGGGTAGAGCCGATCCATCAGGCGTGGGAAGGGAATCGTCTCGCGGAGGTGGTGGATGCCGCAGATCCATGTGACGGTGCGTTCGAGGCCGAGGCCGAAGCCGCTGTGCGGGACGGAGCCGTACCGCCGGAGATCGA
>CAYYHN010000527.1:0-4021 GCA_964471245.1 uncultured Rhodothermaceae bacterium
CGGGAGGTAGGGGCCGACATTATTGGATTGAGCGGATTGATCACGCCTTCGCTCGACGAGATGGTAACCGTCGCCCGCGAGATGGAACGCGAAGGGTTCAATGTCCCTTTGCTCATCGGCGGGGCGACGACCTCGAAGGTGCACACGGCCGTCAAGATTGCACCTGCGTACAGCGGTCCGGTCATCCACGTGCTCGACGCCTCGCGAAGTGTGCCTGTTGTCGGCCAACTCACTACGCAGAAGCAGCGCGACAACTTTGTGCAGTCGGTCAACGATGAATACGATACCGTCCGCTCCGACCACGCCCGCCGCCATCGCAAGACGACCTTCCTACCGTACACCGATGCACAAGCCAACGCCTTTACGAGTGATTGGTCCTCCGTCCCACGCGAAGAGCCGCAGCAGATGGGTGTGCAGGTGATCCGAAACATGGACCTTGCCACGCTGCGCAACTACATCGACTGGACGCCGTTTTTCCAGACGTGGGAGCTGCACGGCAAGTACCCGCGCCTGCTCGACGACCCCGTTGTGGGCGACGAAGCGCGTAAGCTCTTCGCGGATGCCAACGCGATGCTCGACACGATCATTGCCGGCAAGCTCATCCGCGCACACGGCGTTTACGGCCTCTATTCGGCAGCTTCTGAGGACGATGCTGTCCATGTGTTCGATGGCCATGATGTCGCTGCAACGTTTCACTTCCTCCGTCAGCAGTCGACCAAGACCAAAGGCAAGCCCAACCGCTCGCTCGCCGACTACATCGCCCCGCAAGACGCGGGTCTCAATGACCATTTTGGGGCGTTTGCAGTCACCGCAGGCGATGGCGTAGCCGACCTCGTTGCCCATTACGAAGCCGACCATGACGATTATAACTCGATCATGATTAAGGCGCTAGCCGACCGTTTTGCTGAGGCATTCGCGGAGTATCTACACGAACACGTCCGCCGCACAGCATGGGGTTATGCGCCCGATGAAGCGCTCGATAACAACGCCCTCATCCGCGAGCGCTACCGTGGCATCCGTCCCGCACCCGGCTATCCTGCCTGCCCCGACCATACCGAGAAGCAAACGCTCTGGTCACTGTTGGGCGTCGAGGAAGCCACGGGCATCACACTTACCGAAAGCCTTGCGATGGCTCCCGCGTCGTCGGTTTGTGGGTTCTACTTTGCTCATCCTGAGGCGCAATACTTCAACGTTGGTCTTGTTGGCCGTGACCAAGTCGAAGCCTATGCGGCTCAGAAGGGCATGCCCGTCGAGGTGGTCGAGCGTTGGCTTGTCCCGCGTCTGAACTACGAGCCGGAAGTGGCGGTGGTTTAGGCTTATGCTATGAAGGCGCGACGGACTATGACTTCAACCACATTGCGATTAATCTATCCAGATGGACATGCGATAGAGAATCCTTCAGAAGCAGCGCTTGAACAAGCCATCGAGGATCTTAATACTACTCAAAAACAGCTAGTCATTCAGGCTAAACCTAATGAAGTGTTGCTGGTTATTAGGTCGTTTAGATCCCGTTATTATCTCATGCACGACCGAAAAGGTAAAGCAACCTTACAGACTGTGCACGCTCTTTCTTTAGACGTTGTCCAGCGTACCGTATTGTCATACTGTCGATTGGATCAGCATTGGAATGAGCGTCTAAGATGGGAAAAGGAAACGGCCGAAAATACCAAGCACATACCCAACAGCTTGCCTCCACTTGAACAACAAAGCACAGAGTTACTCAAGAGACGACTGCGTTCACAGAATAAATTGCTTACAATGATTAGTGTGGTTTTTGCCATATTCATGGCCGCTTTCATTTTGTTGTTCGATCTAAATAAGTTAACGGCGAATGGTTTTGATTTTGGCTTGATTCTAAGCGCGTTATTTCTGCCGTTCTGGTTTGGAATGAGTACTTGGGTTCTATTAAGATCACGCCGTCAAATCAAGGGAGAGTTGAAGAGACGATGGCTGTAGATTGAACTCGTGGTTGTTTTTTGGTAATGATTGTTTGAACTGGTATTCTTTCTTTCAGTTAAAATGGATCTTCAATTTTCCCTCGACGAACATCCGCTGCTCTCGACGACGTGGTTCGTCGCTGAATGGCCCAAACCCTTGGGTGAGATAGTCTCACCCGATTGGCTGACGGAGCAGTTACGTCTCGACGCCGAGGCACCGATGCAACGTGACGAAGCCGTCCGCAAGGCCGTGCGCGACATGATGCGGTACGGCGGCTACAAACCGACTGGGCGAGGCAAGCCTGCCTCAGAATACCTTGTGCGCACGGCAGAGCGCGGCTACCTCGGCCCGATTAACGCTGCCGTGGACGTGTGCAACGTCGTTTCGCTCCACAGCGGCCTGCCCATCAGCGTCGTCGACGCCGACCTTGTGCAGCCACCGCTCCGCATCGGTATCGCCCCGCCGGATTCGCGCTATCGTTTCAACACCGCTGGGCAAGAAATCAATGTCAGCGGCCTCGTCGTCCTGTTCGACCAACGAGGTGCATGCGCCAACGGCGTCAAGGACAGCCAGCGCACCAAAACACACGACGCAACCCGCCGCACGCTTACCATCATCTGGGGCACCCAAGCTTTTCCTGAGCGCACAGAAGCGACCGTGCAGTGGTACAAAGACGTGTTGAAGCGGTTGGGCTGCAGTGTGTGAGTGGGAGGAAGGGGGAATGTGATAAAGAGGGCCAGAGGACGTGCCTTATCGGTTATTCGCCCTTCACGTGTGATCCTGATGACTGAAAGGAGGAAGGATCCCCATCGATACAGCTTGCGGTATCGATGGGGATCCCTCACATATGTTCGGGATGACAGAATTGAGCGATGGAGCTTCATCCTTCATCAAGGAGCAAGAATCGGCAGCCACGCCAATCCACAGCACCCATCTGTGTTTATCCGTAGATCTGTGGCTATTCAATAACCCTCTTCGTGCCATTCGTGGCAAAAAATTACCCCAGCTTTTCCGTCACCAGTTGCTTCACGAGCTTTGGATTGGCTTTGCCGCCCGTCTCGCGCATGGCTTGGCCGACGAAGAAGCCAAGCAAGCCCGTCTTGCCGCCCCGGTAGGCATCGACCTTGTCAGGGAACTTGGCGAGCAAACCATCCACGACAGTGCCCAGTGCATCGGAGTCGGTGATCTGCGTTAGGCCTTTGACTTCGACGATAGCTTTTGGATTGGTGCCTGTGCGCACCATCTCAGCCAGTACATCTTTGGCGATGCGGCCGCTGATGGTTTTAGCTTCAATGAGGTCGAGGAGTTCACCAAACGCCACCGCGCTAAACGGAAGATCGGTGAGCGCGCTGTTGGTCATACCTGAAAGCTCGTGCACGATCCAATTCGCAACTCGTTTGGCATCTTTGTGTGAAGCAAGGGTTGCTTCCATGAATGCTGCATAGTCGTCATTGGCAGCGAGGACGTCTGCGTCTTGAGCACGCAGGCCGTATTCACCTACGAGCGTTTGGAAAACAGCTTCCTGCGCGGGTGTTCGTGGCTCGCGTTCTTTCGGCGCAGAAGAAGTACGGCTAGTCTTGCGTTTAGCTTTGGCCTTGCCCTTCGGTTCTTGTTCAGCTTTCGCTTCTTTCACCTTGGCCCACGTATCGCGCAGCGTGACAACGCGGTTGAACAGAGGAGCGCCTTCGGCAGAATTCAATGTACCATCGCCGTCTAAATCCTGGGCATCAAAGTGGAAGACGTTACTAGGAATGTCTGTGGTTAGGTCGGTGAGAGTGGTTATGATATCGATGTCACGCTCAAGTGTATTAGTAGGGTCGGCTCCGCTATACCCGGTAAAAGAAACGGTTCTGGTGAGGCCACTAGGAGAAACCAGTTCCATGCTGCTATATCGAACATCTCTTAGAGCTGTTTGATAGGCCGCTAACGTAGTAGTACCAGTCAAAAGCAACGTTCCGGTTGAAGCAGAATATGAGGCTGTAATTCCAGGCTGGGTAGTTATGCGCAATGAATCATCTGGGTTGTCCAGGTTACCCGTAATTTGAACCATGGCGCTGTCCAACATGGTGATGGTTGGGTGACT